>JBGTLD010000020.1:0-32359 GCA_041744275.1 Saccharimonadales bacterium (SeqCode)
GACACAACCACAGCCAACGATAACATCACCTCAACCTACGGAGACACTATTGCAAGTAAAACTGCAGGTGGTTTCTCTACCGGACGAGTTGCATTCCTTGGTAACATTAGTAACACCACAGAAGCTGGTATTTACACAACTACTATGACATTTGTGGCAACAGGTACGTACTAACACTTAGTTAAAGAAGGGCACATACTATGCAAAGACGTCTGATTTCAGCAAAATATCTGTTGATAGCAGGCGTCTTTTGTCTTGCGGTAGTACTGCAACTGTTTATACAGGCGCAGGCTTCTGCGGCTCCATCACTTGGTCCTCGGTTCAATAGACTTTCTAGTTCTTTGCCAAGCCAAACTTCTGTTCACAACATAGGAATGGTTCTAAATAACACGACAAGCCAACTCGGTTCTGTGCGAATTACCTATTGTAGTAACTCGCCAATACTAGGAGATGCCTGCACCCCTTCTACTGGGTTGAATGCACTTGTGTCCACGTATCGAAACGAGGTTGGCAATACCGGGTTTACAAAGTTACCGTCTCCCGATTCGACCACAAATGAAATCATACTCTCACGTACACCAGCCGTGCCCACCAGCCCCAACTTTCGTTTCGAACTTGCGGGGGTTATTAATCCAGACGATCTTGGTACTCACTATGTCAGGATCCAGACTTATGAAAGTGTAGATGCAAGCGGTCCCGCTTTAGAAGAAGGTGGTATTGCGTTTTCAATTAACCGTCCGTTCCAGGTAGCTGCAGAAGTACCTCCGTTTTTAAAGTTTTGTGTCGGCACCGCAATTAACCAATTCGACTGCGCGAGTGCGACGACTTTTTTGCTTAATTTGGGTGTGCTTTCCCCCCAGATAACTTCAGCTGCTTCGTCTCAATTTGTTGTTGCGACAAATGCTGGCAACGGCTTTTCTGTCACAATGGCTGGTACCACACTCACGTCTGGAAACAATACAATTGCCGCTATGCTCAATGCTGGTTCGTCAGTTGGTACAAGTCAGTTTGGCGTAAACGTGCGTGCAAATAACAATCCCGCTGTTGGCGCTGAATCCGTAGGACCAGGAGCCGCATTCGCCGCCCCAAACTACAATGTGCCCAATAATTTTAGGTTTGTAAACAACGAAACTATCGCAGGCGGCCCTGGTGCAACTGATAACAAAAAATTTACGGTAAGCTACGTCACAAACGTGAGCCAGGCTCAGCCGGCCGGTGTATATGCAACAACAATATCCTTTATATGCTTGGCAAATTTTTAACAGGCTGATACCATAAGCACATTCGGAAATCTAAATGTAAAACGAGGAAGGAAATAAAAAAATGAAACTGCCGAAAGTATTTCAGGTAGTAACACTGGCGAGCGCTACGATCGCGCTCTTTGGCCTTGTTGTTACACCAATATTCGCACAGATTGATCAGCAAGCAGCTGGTAATGGGTTCAGAATTTCGCCAGTGCGGAGTGATTTGGTGATTGAAGCGGGACAATCAGAAACAATAACCCTCACGCTCGAGAACCCAGCTGATGTTCCAACGACAGCACGGGCAATTGTGAATGATTTCATCGCGAGTGACAGTGAAGACGGCGAGCCACGTCTTATTTTGGACGAAAGTGCAGAAGCACCACGTAATAGCTTCCGCTCACTTGTTGGAAGCATTGACGATGTTGAGCTTCCTGCTCGTGAAAGAGTCGAAATAGCTGTAAACGTACGTGTTCCAGAGAACGCCAACGCTGGCGGCTACTACGGCGCAATTAGGTTCGCACCTGTCGCAGACGGTGGTAATACGGGTAACGTTGGACTCACAGCAAGTGTTGGTACCATCATACTGGTTCGCGTCCCAGGTGACCTAGCCGAAAAGCTGAATCTTATTGAACTCTCAGCTGCTCAGAACGGTGTCATGAAGAGCTTTATGACAAGCGGTGACGTCAGTGTCATAACACGACTCGAAAATGACGGCGACATACACTTACGGCCAATAGGAAAAGTAGCAGTCAAGAACATGTTTGGTAAAACTGTTGCAGAGTATGAACTAAATCAAGCTGATGTTGAGCAAGACAGGGCGAGTATTCTTCCTGGCAGTATACGTCGGTTTGAAAATCAACTGGAACAACAAAGCTGGTTGGGGCGCTATACAATTGAGGCCAACTTAGGGTTTACCGGAGGTGGAAGCGCAATATTTGGCAAAACATCATTCTGGTACTTACCTCCTTGGGCAATTGCAGTTATAACCCTACTACTTGTAGGTATAATTGGTGGCGGATACGTAGCGTATCGAAAGCTCAGCAACAGACCTCAGCATGGTAAAAAGAAAAGATAGATACATAGTACTAACTACAGATAATGAGTCAGCCTTAGAGCTGACTCATTATTATTACGACTTGAGCTTATGCTAATAAATACGTACACTATCTGTAAGATGAAAAAAATAAATCAATTAGTTGTTGGCTCAATGCTCTCATTATGCCTATTACTACCGAGTCATGTGACTGCACAAGCGCCACCAGTTGAAAACCCTCAAGATGGCTCAATTGGTATGCAGGGTACGATACCGTCTGATCCGCCAAGTGTTGCTGCAACAATAACTACCCCTACGAACGGCCAAGGTTTTAACCAGCTACCTGTAACGGTGAGCGGGCTTTGCCCAAATGGTTTGCTCGTGAAACTTTTTAAGAACAATGTGTTTAGTGGTTCTGCAAATTGCGTGAATGGTAGCTACTCTATTCAGACAGATCTATTTAGCGGTCAAAATGACCTTGTTGCAATTGTTTTTGACTCACTTGATCAGGCTGGGCCACCATCGAACACAGTTACGGTGACGTACAACGATGCAGTTCCAGGATCGGCATCGAGGCCAACACTCACGAGCAACTTTGCAAAGCGGGGTGCAAACCCGGGGCAAGCACTAACGTGGCCGATTATACTTGCGAACGGTGTTGGACCATACGCGGTAAGCGTTGACTGGGGAGATGGCACCGAACCCGATCTCTTAAGCCAAGCATTTCCCGGCACGTTTGAAATTTCGCATACCTATGCCAGTCCTGGTGTGTATAACATTATTGTGAAAGTGACTGATGCAAATGGCGCCTCTGCGTTCTTGCAGTTAGTAGGAGTCGGCAACGGTGCACTTGCACAAACAGATGGCAATCCAGAAAGTGAAGGCCCTGCTGGCCTCGCTGGCACGACGCAAACAACCATATTATGGCAACCTGCAGCCCTGCTATTACCCTTTATTATGACAACATTCTGGCTTGGGAAGAAGTATGAACTCAAAATGCTCCGTCATAAGATTGAGCAAGGTGAACGCCCATTCTAGCTTGATAAAAATGTTAGAGATTTCCATTTCTTCTTTTCCAAAGAACCTAACTATTACTTTTTTTCGTTCATACAAAAAAGTGACATACAGTTATCTGTTAAAATAGGCAAGATATGAAAACAGTATACGTTGGTATGAGTGGTGGTGTTGATAGTTCTGTGACGGCAGCGCTTTTGCAAGAGCAGGGCTACAAAGTCATTGGCGTCTATATGAAAAACTGGAGCAAGGACTTGCCAGGTATGCCTTGCCCCTGGAAAGAGGACTTCCAGGATGCAAAGCGAGTTGCAGTGCAATTGGGCATTGATTTTAAAATGTACGACTTTGAGACAGAATATCGAGATAAAGTTGTGCAATACATGATTGATGAATATCAAGCTGGGCGAACACCAAATCCTGACGTTATGTGTAATCAAGAAGTGAAGTTTAAACTATTTCTTGAAGCAGCCATGGATGATGGTGCTGAACTCATAGCAACAGGCCATTATGCGAGCGTTACCCAAGGTGAATTACACACTGCAGCCAACAAAGATAAGGATCAAACCTACTTTTTATATAGGGTCACGTCGGAGGCACTTGAAAAAACACTTATGCCACTGGGTGACTTTAAAACCAAAGACGACGTGCGTGCAGTCGCCCAGAAGATGAATCTCGTGACAGCTGGCAAAAAGGATAGTCAGGGTATTTGCTTTGTAGGTAAGGTCGGCATAAAAGACTTTTTATCACAGTACGTGACAACAGAACCAGGTGAGGTAAAAGATACAAACGGCGTACTGCTTGGCGAACATGAAGGCGCCATTTTCTATACTATTGGGCAACGACACGGACTCAATATTGGCGGTGGCTTACCATATTACGTCGTTGGCAAAGATATGGCAAAGAATGAAGTGTACGTGACGACCGACCTTGACCATGAAAAACTATGGCGACAATCTCTCTCGGTAGTAAGTACACATTGGATAAATGTCGCACCCGCTGAGGAAAAAAAATATTATGCACGTACTCGTTATCGGGCCCCGCTTGTTGCGTGCACAGTTAAATACGATGGTCATGCAACAACAATAGAGCTTGCAGAGAATGTACGGGCAGTCACACCAGGGCAGTCTGTCGTGCTATACGATGGCACCCGTTGCGTTGGTGGGGGTATAATCGCGTAGATTGCGCGAAAGGTAACTTAAAAGTTACACTATATGTATGAATCTTGATCGTGGGCAATTTATTCGAGTTATCATAGCGCTTACAGTAGCTGTACTTGTGGGTCTGTTTCTTGCTAATTTTGTAAAGACTACTTTACGTACAGGTCAAAGCACTGGCACAGTTACGCAGCCGCTCCGCACCAATAGTGTTCCAGTGTTAAATACAGAAGAAATTGTTTCTGGTTTAACAAATCCATGGGATATTGCAGTAACACCGAATGAAATAATTCTATTCACAGAGAGATCAGGAACAATTAGTGCGGTCATAGACGGCCAGAAGCAAAGTATCCTTACCGTTCCAAATGTGTTTGCACGGGGAGAAGGAGGATTACTTGGCTTAACTATAGACCCAGATTTTGAACAAAACAGATTTGTATACGCTTGCTACAATACACCCCAAGATGTGCGCGTCTCGCGCTGGGTGCTATCGTTAGACAACACTCGTCTTACCGACCAAGTTGATATTATCACTGGTATTGCGTCTAATACTGACAATTCCCCTGGGCGCCATTCTGGTTGTCGTCCACGTTTCAGCCCTCAAAATCATTTATACGTAGGAACAGGTGATGCTGCGATTGCATCTAACCCACAAAATTCACAGTCACTCGCCGGTAAAATTCTACGGGTCGATCGTGACGGTAATCCAGTTGAAGGTAATCTAAGCCAACCTTATGATCCACGAATCTTTAGCTATGGTCACCGCAATGTGCAAGGTTTGGCTTTTGCGCCACAGGTGAACGACACAGAAGCTGTTGGGTACAGTGTCGAGCACGGCCCTAATATAGACGATGAAGTTAACCCAATACAGCAAGGCAATTTCGGATGGGATCCGGGTCCCGGGTACGACGAGTCGGTTGCTATGACAGACACAGACACATTCCCAGAAGCGGTGTCCGCCGCATGGAGCTCAGGTACTCCTACAATTGCTCCATCTGGTGCAGCGATTATAAATGGCCGGAGTTGGGGTTCGTACGACGGCCTGCTGGCGGTTGCGGTGCTCAAAGACAGGCATATTAGATTATTTGACTTTACCAATCAAAATGTCCGAAGCACAGAGCTGTTTCCAGGTGAGTATGGTCGAATACGCAGTGTCGTCATGGGAGTTGGTGAATCGATGTATTTCTCAACCGATAATGGCAATGGCAGCGATGTAATTGTTCGCGTTACGCCGCAATTGAGAGATAATTAGCGGATTACTTACATGCGTCATTCATACTGATATGAATGAACATAACCAAATACCCGCAGAGTTGCATACTGGTAGAAAAAAACAACACCAGGATTGTCATTGATCCAGGTGAGCCGTTTAGCGAGCAGTTTGATGTAGATGACTTAGGCCATCTCGATGCGGTACTGTTCACGCACCAGCACGCTGACCATATCGATGAATCAATTATAGACACATTTGTTGGGCTTGAAATACCAATGTATGCAAACGAGGCAACAGCGAAGCTCATAGAGAGTAATGTGACGAAAGTCCACGAAAACGACACATTTACCATTGGTGATATGGTAATTACTGCCCGTGAATTACCACATTGTCTTATGCCTGATGGATCAGAAGGTCCGCAGAATACTGGCTATGTAGTCAACGATTATTTTTTTCATCCTGGGGATGGTGTCAGTATAGACGATCTGACAGTACCAGTACTTGCAGCCCCTATGGCTGGACCTGATATTTCACCAAAAGACGTTTTGGATTTTATAACGCAAGTGAACGCAAAGCATATTGTGCCCATACATAACGACTTATTTGTTGTTGATGTCAATAAAATTATTGCAGTTTCAAAGCAGTTTGGTTTTGACCAAAAATGGACCATGCTTGATAACGGGGAATCAATAACTATTTAGACTAGCGTCGATAGGCCATGATGTCTTCAGCGCCCCCAAATAGACGTAGCCTCAGAAAACTAAGTCGTGCCATTACAACATGTATATGCATGCTTACGAGAATTACAAAAATACTCATCAGTGCATATAAAGCACCTTCGTATGTCGTTATTTCTGTAAATGCTATTTGAGCACTCAGTAAGCTAAAGGGAAGTAATACGTTAAAAAAAACGACGCTGTAGATTATCCATAGAGTTGCAAAAGAGGCTTGGAATAATATTTTTGTGGTGCGCTCTTTTTTCTGAGTCGCAGCGTTTATGTATTTGCGCTTTTTAGATTGCTCAACCATACCACCAACACCCGAACCGATACCGTTTATAAGGGCGTACACAATAAGCCCTATCGACATCCAGAAAAACACAAAAAGTATTTGATTTAATAGTGCTCCACCAAACAGCGCTTCATTGAAGTAGCTTACCGTGAGACGTGAATTCTCAGTTAATTCTACTGAACTATTCGGACCAAGCAAGTAGCCGTAGAGTATTCCTGTTGACTCGCCGTAGGTGATAATTGTAATACCCAACAGAAGACAGCTAAGTATAAGGACACATGTAACGCTTGCGACAGAAGGTTGTATGAGTAATCCGAAAATATGAAGACGTTTCATTATTATGTATATTTAAACACAAGCAAACGTCATCAACCTATTATGTTAATTATAACATATTATGTCAAATTATACAAAATCTGATAGACTAGTACAGATATGAATGCACAAACAATACGTCAGAAATACCTCGAATTTTTTAGTGAGCGTGGTCACGCAGTTATACCAAGAGCTTTATTGGTCCCACAAGACGATGCGACAACGTTATTCACCGGTAGTGGTATGCAGCCGCTAGTGCCGTATTTACTTGGTGAGCCACATCCAAAAGGCACCAGACTTGTCGATAGCCAAACATGTTTGCGGGCTCAAGATATCGACGAAGTTGGAGACAATCGTCATACGACTTTTTTTGAAATGCTTGGCAACTGGAGTCTTGGTGATTACTTCAAACAGGAACAGATAGGTTGGGTTTGGGAATTTGTAACTGAACAAATAGGCCTTGATCCAGATCGTATTTTTGTGACATGTTTTAGCGGTGATGATGCTTCAGGTATTCCGAAAGACACGGAGAGTGCTGCGGTGTGGGGTAGGCTATTTCGTGAAAAAGGTATTGACGCCAAAGAAGTAGAGATTGGCTCTGAGGAGAATGGGTATAAAGTTGGTGATCAAGGTGGTCGCATTTTCTTTTATGGCGATAAGAACTGGTGGTGTCGCGCCGGCAAAGCCTCAAACATGCCGGTTGGTGAACCAGGTGGTCCCGACACTGAAATGTTTTATTTATACCCGGATGTTGAGCACGATTCATCATGGGGAGAGAAGTGTCACGTAAACTGTGACTGCGGCCGATACATTGAACTTGGAAATTCTGTATTTATGGAATACATGAAAACCGAAAGTGGCTTTGAGAAACTACCAAAGCAAAATGTTGACTATGGTGGCGGACTAGAAAGAATCGCGGCCGCTTCAATTGATAGTCCAGACGTGTATAAAATTAGTGTATTGTGGCCTATCATTGAAGCTCTACAGACACTTTCTGGAAAAACGTATGGAGGCCACACTGAAAGTATGCGGGTGATTGCTGACCACTTGCGTGGGGCAATATTCTTAGCTGTTGACGGCGTGGTTCCAAGTAATAAAGAGCAGGGTTATGTCATGCGCCGACTTATGCGCAGGGCAATATTAAAAGCATTTCACTTAGGTATTGAGCAAAACTTCATACAGGAAATTGCTCCAGTGATATCAAGTTTATACCGAGACGACTTTCCAGAGCTTGCACGTAATGAAGAGCAGGTGATCCAGATTCTTACAAAGGAAGAAAAGGCTTTTAAACAAACACTCCGTAAGGGAATAAAAGAGTTAGAGCGGATGCTTACTGCACAAAAATCTGAAGATACAGATGGACCGAGCGAAGCATTTAAGCGTTCAATTACCGGAAAAGAAGTGTTTAAACTGTACGATACTCACGGATTCCCGATGGAGCTTTCAATAGAAGAAGCAACCAAGCGTGGCATTGTACCTCATGAAGGCTGGCGCGATCAGTTTGAAGCATGCATGCAGGAACAAAAACAAAAGTCACAAACAGCCGCCAAAGGCGCATTTGCTGGTGGTCTTGGTGGTCATGATGACATTCATAAGAAATACCATACCGCAACGCATTTAATGTATAAAGCGCTTCGAATGGTACTTGGTGATCACGTTATCCAACGAGGAAGCAATATAACAGCTGAGCGGCTTCGTTTTGATTTTACTCACCCCGAAAAAGTATCGCCGGAGCAAATTACTGAAATAGAAAAAATGGTGAATGAACAGATTGCAAAACAATGGCCAATGAGCTGGCATGAAACGAACACAAAAGAAGCGCTTTCGGCCGGTGTACTAGGCGCCTTTGGCGATACATACGGTGAAACAGTAAAAGTATACACGGCAGGTGACCCCAACGGAGATTGGTTTAGTAAGGAAATTTGTGGCGGTCCGCACGTTGATAACACCCGCGAGCTCGCAGAAAACGACAAACAGTTCGAAATCATAAAAGAAGAAGCCTCAAGTGCCGGAATCCGCCGTATAAAAGCGGTGCTTCGGTAGTGATCTGAGAAAAATATAGTTCAATTGTATTTGCCGATATGCTACAGTCGATAAACCATGGACCATAAGCTAGAAATATTGCGGTCTCGAATCATCGACCAACACGAAGAACATCCGTTTGACAGTATGACTGGGGCGCCTTTACGTAACGACCTACAAAGAATAGCTATTATTGCCGCAGATATCGGGCTAAAAGCAGTCAGAATACGTGGCAGTATTGACACGCAGGGTATGAATATTGACCATGTGTGGCTCAGAGTAGATGACAGCACTGCGATTATTGACTTGTGGCCAGTTTTGAGCCAAGAATTTTCGGTGGTGGCTCGAGATTATGTACGCTCATCAATCGACTGCTTAGAGTTTAGCGGCTGGGCATCGAGTGCACCACTGCATGATAGGTTGATAGCGACTGAACCACCGAGCCACTTGCGATATAGAAAAAGTCCTAGTGCACTTGATTATTACGGGTGAATTGCCACGGTTAATTGTAGATAGTGCATCTAGCAGCGTGATATACTTATAGTGATTATGCTAGACAAAATTAAGAATGCGAAAACAGCGGTCACCTCACGGCGGAAAAAACTAGCCAACGGCGAACAATACGTTGTAGGGCTTGATATTGGTACCGAGTTTGTGAAAGCTATTATAGCCAAGGTAAACGGTGACAAAACAGAAATTATTGGTGTCGGTAGAGCTCATCAGAGTTTATCTGATATGCAAGCAGGGGCGATTGCTGATATCGGCGGTGTTGTGAAAAACTGTGACACTGCACTTAACATTGCAGAACAACAAGCTGGCGTGAGCGTAAGAACTGCAGTCATTGGTATAGCCGGAGAGCTTGTCAAAGGTACTACAACGACAGTGCGTGTCAGCCGCAAAGATGCATCTAAACAACTTGATATAACTGAATTTGAGCGCATTATTTCGCTCGTGCAAGATCGTGCAGAGAAGAAGGCTAGACAGCAGTTGCTCTGGGAAATGGGTGGTAAGGCAGTTGAAATTAAACTTGTTAACAGTGCGCTCGTTAATATTGAAATCGACGGATATCAAGTTACCAACCCCGTCGGATTTCAAGGCAAGGAAGTGGTGGTCCAGCTGTATACGGCATTTGCGCCGCTTATTCATATTGGGGCTTTGGAGCGAACTGCGCAAGAGCTTGACCTGGACTTACTTGCCGTGGCAGCAGAGCCATTTGCGGTAGCACGTTCAGTCATTGGCGATAATCAAAATGCGACAATGAGTGCAATTCTCATGGACGTCGGTGGTGGCACGACTGATATCGCCGTTATAAACGATGGCGGTGTACAGGGTACCAAAATGTTTGGTATAGGCGGCCGAGCATATACTCGTACGGTAGAAAAAGCTATGAGTGTTGCGTTTGAGCAGGCAGAAGAACTCAAGCTCTCTTTAGGCACAAATCGGATGCCGAATCATAAGGTGGGCATCGTAGAGGATGCACTAAACAAAACGCTCGATGTGTGGATTAGTGGTGTTGAGCTTGCACTTGCAGAGTTTTCGGGGTTAGACCATTTGCCAAACCAAATATTACTCTGCGGTGGTGGCTCAAGCCTAAAACTTCTAAAAGAGAGATTAGAGAAATCTAACTGGCACAAATCGTTGCCATTTACTCGCAGGCCAGATGTTCGCTACATTGAACCTGACCAAGTTGTTGGAATACTTGATAAAACCGGACACATTTCAGACCATACCTTCATCACTGCAATGGGCCTTGTGCGCGTTGGCATAGATACTTTGACACAAAACAACGGATCATCTCCAGGATCATTAAAGGAGCGTATTGACCGTATCCTTCGCGTCTGAAGGCTTGGATAGTACAATAGGAAACATATGAACCCGAATACACAAAAAGACACTATTTATATTGATATAGACGAAGACATTACTGGAATTATCGAAAATGTTATTGATAGCGATAAGAAGATTGTTGCACTCGTATTGCCGAAACGGGCAAGTACACTCCAGAGTGTTGTGAACATGCGGCTTCTCAAGCAAAAAGCCGACGACGCAAAGAAAAAGATAGTTCTTATAACGTCTGAAACTAGTTTATTGCCACTTGCTGGACTCGCAGGCGTGCACGTCGCAAAAACACTCCAGAGCAAACCCGTCGTGCCAGCCTCGCCTGAAGTGTCTGATGGACCGATTACGGTAGACGAAAACGATACCGATGACCTTGATGCAACCAAGCCGATAGGGGTGCTTGCCGGCTTGCCAGACGAAGACACTATAGAGCTTGATAACAGTGATAGCGATGTGAAGTCGGAAGCAGAAAAACCAAAAAAAGCTGATAAAAAATTAAAAGTCCCTAACTTTAACAGCTTTCGTTTGCGATTATTTATAGGACTCGGACTACTACTGCTTTTGATTGGTGGCTGGTTTGTTGCCTTTAAGGTTTTGCCAACTGCGGAAATAGTTGTTAAAACCGACACAAGCGAAGTGACGAGTCAGCTTACCGTCGTCGCTCGTCCTGGTCTCGATGAAGCAAACGCTGAACAATCGCTCATTCCAGCAGAGCGAAAACAAGTACGAGTCACAGATAGTGAATCAACGCCAACAACAGGCGAAAAAGACGAAGGAACACCTGCAAACGGCACCGTAACTCTCACAAACTGTCGTGATTCGGAGGGAAGTGTCACTATCCCTGCCGGCACAGGGATAAGTAGCGGCAATTTGACGTTCATCACACAGGAAGCTGTGACACTTCCGGCAAGTATTTTTGGTGGCGGCTCGAGCCGTCCGTGCTTGAGTTCTTCGCGTGACGTTGATGTCGCTGCACAGAGTGCCGGTGAGCAGTTCAATTTGCCGCCTGATAGAACATTCACGGTCGCTGGCTTCTCAAATGTAACAGGTGAAAACGAAGATGCATTTAGTGGCGGCACGAGCCGTGTTGTAAAAGTAGTCACTGCAGAAGATATTGAGACTGCTCGCAACCGTGCGCTTGATCGCATGCGTGAAGCAGTGCGCACAGAACTTGCAGAAGAATTTCAGACTGATAGTTTGTATGCACTTGAGGAGGCTATTACCACCGAAGGTGAACCAGCGGTTACGAGTTCACCAAATGTTGACGCAGAAGCGACAGAAGTGACGGTGAACGTTACGGTTACGTTTGTAATGGTAGGCTTTGACGAGAAAGATATTGAACAATTGATCGAAGATGATATTCGTGATCAGATCGACACATCACGGCAGGCGATTACAAATTACGGCCTAGAAACTGCTGACATACGCGTGCTTATTCAGGAGCCTAATGGAGATGTGCGCTTCTCCGTCAACACGAACGTCGTTGCAGGACCTGAATTGGATGAAGATATGATTCGACAAGAAGTAATTGGCAAGAAAAAAGGTGAGGCTGTCAGTAGTCTTGAGGGTCAGCCAGGTGTCTCTGAGGTAACGATCGAGTACAGTCCATTCTGGGTGTATTCGACTCCTTCAAACCCAAACAAAATAGACGTGCGCATCGAGCAAGTGGATAATGGTTCTGCAGAAGAATAATTATCTATGTCTTGACGTCGGTGATGTTCGTATCGGTGTTGCACGTGCAGATTCAGTAGCACGTATGGCGACACCACTCACCACACTCTCAAACAATGACGCATTTGTACCGTCAATAAAAAAGATTATTGAGGATGAAGGTGCTGGTACACTTGTTGTTGGCTTGCCGCGTAATATGAATGGAGATGACACTATGCAAACAACAAAAGTGCGCCTGTTTGCAGACATGCTTCAACAAGAGCTCGGCTTGCCAATGATTCTGCACGACGAGGCTCTGACGTCTATTGCGGCCAAGGAAGAGCTACAGCACAGAAACAAGCCGTACACAAAATCAGATGTAGACTCGCTCGCAGCAGCGTTTATATTAGAAGACTATTTGCTGCATACTTCACAGAGGAATAACACATGACGCAGTTCAATATTGAACCTCAAAAAAGACGATGGCCTAAAATTGTCTTAATTCTAGCTATAATTTTACTGATTGGCACCATCGGAAGTGTACTGGTTGTTCGTCGAACCTATGAAGAGAACTTACGACCTGTCAGTCAATCACAAGAGATTGTGGTCGTAAATGTTGTTTCTGGTGCTTCTGCAGAAGAGATTGCGTTGTTACTCGAAGAGAAACAGCTTATTCGCGCGAAGTGGGCATTCGAATGGTACATTCGTACGAATGATTTACGGAGCTCATTGCTTGCAGGAACATATAACCTACAGCCTAATCAATCTATTCCTGAGATTGTCGATGTACTTACAAATGGCAAGATCGCGACAGATCTTGTTACAATTCTCCCTGGTCAGCGGCTTGATCAAATTCGCCAAGCACTTATCAACAATGGTTTTTCCGAGGCAGACGTTGATGTGGCGCTCGATCCAAATCTTTACACTGACCATCCAGCTCTTGTTGATAAGCCAAAAGGAGCCTCACTTGAAGGGTATATTTACCCTGAATCATTTCAAAAAACATCAAGCACCAAACCAGAAGTCATAATTCGAGCATCACTTGACCAGATGCAGAAATTCTTGACACCAGATTTACGAGCAGGGATTGTACGCCAAGGGCTAACTGTTCATGAAGGAATAACATTAGCGTCTATTGTCGAGAGAGAGATAGGAGCTGTCAAACCCGAAGAACGACCACAAGTTGCTCAGGTGTTCTTAAAACGCTTGAAAGACGGGATGGCGCTTGAATCTGACGCAACAGCGATATATGGGGTTGTAGTCGATGGAAAGTTGAGTGAACTGAGCGGTCAGCTTGCCCAAATACTCACCTATGACTCTGACTATAATACCTATTTCCGAAAAGGTCTTACGCCTGGTCCGATTAGTAACGTTGCAGTTACCTCGCTTGAAGCTATCGCAATGCCTGCTTCAACAAACTTTGTTTTTTTTGTAACCGGTAGAGACTGCCAAACAAGATTTAGTGAAAATTTTGCACAACATCAAGCAAATATTGATCAATTCGGTGTCGCTACGGACTGTAAGGCATAGGTTTATAACGGGGGTAGAGTGATATAAAAAGCTTGTGTTATGGTGTCTTTTTTGCTATACTTCCATCTGCAAGTTTGATTTTTAAGCCTCACGCTTACCAAATCTTGCTGTAGCGATATAATTTAAGATGACAAGATGAGCATGCTCATCCGAAAATATTAACTAACTATTCGCTGCATATTGGTGTTAGCTATATGTATATCATGTAGCTCACCAGGAGAAATTGTATTCGTACTCAATCAAACACAGTAAGTAAACGCCTCGGTGTTGCTTCATCCAGACCTAAAAAAAATAGTTTTCGTTTATCGAAGAAAAGTCGTAAACGTGCTATTCGCTATTCGCTTTTTTCTGTAAACGCAGGTTTACTCATCGCCGTTATAGGGTTTGTTATTCAGGCTCCGACGTACGAGTCTGTCAATAAGCAGAGTGCATTGTCCGCAACTGAATCCTCTGGTATTGCAAGTCCACTTGATCAAGTGTCTTCGGCAGACATTGCCGTTCACGTTGCTCAAATGGTAAACCTCGATCAACGTCAATCTGTTATAAACAATGCAGATACTGTGAACGCTCAGCTTACGACAGCACCATCTGACGACAAGTTTGTTGCAAAACCACAAGTTGTCGCAACATCAACTAAGTCTTATAAAGATATCAAGCAGTACATCGTAGAGCCAGGCGACACTGTCGCATCTATCGCCGAGAAATTTGGTGTTACGTCTGACAGTATTATGGGTACTAATAATTTGTTTAGTAATGCTGTACGCGAGGGATCTGAACTTACGATACCTCCAGTGAGCGGCATCGTATACACCGTTAAAGAGGGTGACACTCCTTCTATGCTCGCGCAACGATTCCAGGCAAATGAACAGGCTTTAATAGCGTTCAACGACGGAGAAGTTCGTGGATTTGAAGTTGGTCAAAGGATTATGATCCCTGGAGGGGTGCAGCAAGCAGTGAGAGCTGTTGCTATGAACACATCGCCGTCATTTGGCGGAGGATTTGCATGGGGCGGATACGCGCCTGTGTACGGTGGTAATGGATATGATAGAGGCTATTGTACTTGGTGGGCAGCTGCTCGTCGCGCACAAATTGGTCGTCCTATTCCTAACAATCTTGGAAATGCAATCACCTGGAACGCACTTGCACAACGAGCTGGTTTAGCTGTAGGAAATACTCCTGCACAAGGAGCAGTTATATGGCATCCGCCACACCTGAGCGCTACATACTTAGGTCACGTGGCCTTTGTAGAAGAAGTGTACCCTGATGGCAGTATTCGCGTATCTGACATGAATGCTCGTGGCTGGGGGGTGGTGACCGAGCGAACACTTACTCCTAATGAAGCATCAGCCTACAGTTACATCTACTAATATACAAAATTTGACCAAAGGTTCCATTTATGACTAAATTTCGTTACACTCTAGCATAGATGTTTATAGATACAGTACAAATTCACATAAAAGCAGGCGACGGCGGTAATGGTGCCGTTAGTTTTCGTCATGAGAAATACATCGACAAAGGCGGCCCGGATGGTGGCGACGGCGGCAAGGGAGGTGACGTTATACTTCGAGCAAGTCGTAACCAAAACACTCTTGCTGCATTTCGTTACAAAAAATTGATTGCTGCAGAAAACGGTCAACCGGGCTCTAAGCGTAAAAAGCGTGGGCGAGGGTCTAACGACGTGACTATAGATGTTCCTGTTGGAACCGTAGTCACTGCGGCCGACGAAGAACTAGTTGCAGACCTGAATGAAGATGGAATGCAAGTGATTGTTGCTGCAGGTGGGCACGGCGGCTATGGGAACGCTCATTTTACATCCTCTACTCGTCAAGCACCGCGTGTAGCTGAAAAAGGCGAGCCTGGTGATGAGCGAGACGTTCGGCTAGAGCTAAAAATGATCGCAGATGTGGGGCTTGTAGGCTTACCAAATGCCGGCAAGTCTACTCTGCTCGGTAGCATCAGTAATGCCAAGCCAGAAATTGCTGACTATCCTTTTACGACACTCACACCTAACCTTGGTGTTGTCGACATCGACGACTCAACAAGTATTCTCATCGCTGATATCCCTGGTCTCATTGAAGGGGCGAGCGATGGCAAGGGGCTTGGAGATGACTTTTTGCGACACGTCGAGCGTACAAAAGTACTCATTCACTTAATTGACGCATATCAAAACAATATTGTGCAGGCATATAAAACAATTCAAGCTGAACTTGCCGCATATACAGTTGACTTGACGCTACGTCCGCAAATCGTTGCTTTGAATAAAATAGATGGACTCGACAGCGATATCATAGAGGACCGCATTGAAGAGCTCCGTAGTGTTGTGCCCAAGGAAACGCTCATTATTTCAATATCAGGTCAAAGTAAAGCCAACGTTGATTCGTTGTTGTACAAGTTGAAAGAAATGGTTCTTGCTGAACGTGCCGAGGCGCAAGTGATTGCTGAAGCTTCCGAAGAAGAGGATTTGCCTGTACTAACATTTGCCAGAGACGACAGTTGGAAGATAGAAAAAACTGATCGCGGTTTTGAGGTGCGTGGACGTAAGATAGAACGCTTTGCTATTCGAACTGATTTCGAAAATAGCCATGGTGTGCAGCGACTTAGAGACATCATGAAAAAAATGGGAATTATGCATCATTTAACAAGACAAGGTATTATGCCCGGAGACAAGATTTACATAGGTAATCAACACATTGAGTACTAGTCTATGAGTAGTGAAGACACGACTTTACTAAAACGGCGTATCCGTCAACTTTCTAATGGCGACAAGAACAATGTAAATGGAAAAGCGGTCTTGTACGTCGCAAGCCGAGACTTGCGAGTTCATGATAATCACGCGCTACTTGCCGCCCAACAGCATGCAATTGCTCAAAAATTACCGCTAATCGTAGCGTTCATCGCATATGACTTTCGAGTTGGCCGGAGGTCACGAGAACATATGTCATTTCTATTGGATGGCCTGGAAGAGTTTTCTACAAAGCTTAAAGAACATAATATTTCATATATTTTTGAAATTGGCTCCCCTAGAAAATGTGTAGAGTCGCTAATTATTGAGGCTAAACCGAGTGCTGTGTACTTCGACTTTAATCCACTTCGTGGTCCTCGCGCACTTGCTGCACAGATTGCAAATTTGGCGACACGCCCGGTATATCAAGTTGATACGCACAACCTTGTACCAGTTTGGGTGACGAGCGAAAAGCTCGAGTACGCGGCCCGAACCATACGATCTAAAATTCATCACCACATGACGCAGTTTTTAGTAGAACCAGCAAAACTACAAAAACACCCCCATAGTTCAGATACACAATCAAGGATTTTTTCAGAAAACGAAGTGAAAAAACTTTTAAATAAATATCCAAAAAACAATACCGATATCTCTCGTTTTGTAGCTGGTGAAGATGCCGCACATGAGGCGCTTAACACTTTTGTTTCCGAAAGGTTGTCTGGATATGCAACGAACAGAAACGATCCATCCAAAGATCATCTGAGTAGTATGAGCCCTTATCTGCACTACGGGTTTATAAGTAGCCTGAGAGTTGCTTTAACGGTGTGCGCCGCTGCAAGCAACGACAGTTCACTACAAGTAGACGTGGATACGCTTATTGAGGAAATGATTGTTAGGAAAGAACTGAGTGATAATTGGTGTTTTTACAACAAAGACTACGATTCACTTATAGGCGCTCCTGAGTGGGCTCAGAGAACTCTAAATAAGCACGTGAGTGATGACCGCGAGTTTCTGTATACGCTAGAGCAGTTCGAGAAAGCTGAAACACATGACGAGGCGTGGAATGCAGCACAGCGAGAGCTCACTCGTACAGGTAAAATGCATGGTTACATGCGTATGTATTGGGCGAAGAAAATTCTTGAATGGAGCGAATCGCCCGAAGAAGCGTTGAAAATACTACTGTATCTTAATGATTTTTATCACCTCGATGGTGGCGATCCTAATGGATACGTTGGCATCCTGTGGTCAATCGCAGGTGTTCATGATCGCCCATGGGGCGAACGCGCAGTGTATGGAACTATAAGAAGTATGGTGTATAGTGGACTTAAGCGTAAGTTTGATATTAAAAAATATATTGAAGCGAATAACTATGAGAAATCTTGAAATAGTATCAGTCAATAACTCGCCAGCAAGCCGCGAACACAAAGACATAACGTGTGGTAATTGTGTTTCTTCATGCTGTAAAAGCGGGACTGTTCTTTATTTGAGTGATGAGGAAGCAAAATGTTTGCGTGATGCTGGGACTGAACTTCAACCACTTCCACCACGTAGGTTGAGCCGTTCTCAGAAAATTTTATCAATTTTAGGGATCAGTATAAATCAGCCTAATTATGAGATGGTGAGCAATTGCGGTAACTTAGAAATCGATATCGACAACGATTTATCATATTGCAGAGTTTATATGAGCTCGTCACCGATCAGACCAGGAATTTGCTCTACATTCCCTCAAGCTGGTAATCCCTGTCTTGATATCCGCCTCACACATGGTGTAGATACTGCTGCCGAACAAACGTTACAGAGAGCTATAAATGAGTGTTCGTAGCACAGCTGGACCTACGTTATTTTTCTATGATCTAGAAACCTCTGGCATAAATCCACGAGCTGATAGGGTTATGCAATTTGCCGGGCAACGAACTGACACTGATCTCAATCCGATAGGAGATCCGTTTAATATAATTATCCGCCTGTCGTCAGATGTATTGCCTGATCCACGAGCCGTGCTTATTACCGGTATTACACCCCAGCAAACACTTGCAGACGGTATCTCTGAGTATGAGTTCCTCAAGGTCTTTCATACTGAAGTAGCAACGCCAGGTACAGTGTTTGTTGGTTACAATAACGTACGTTTTGACGACGAGTTTATGCGTTTTATGCTTTATCGAAATTTTTATGATGCGTATACGTGGCAATGGAAAGACGACAGATCACGGTGGGATTTACTCGACGTTATCCGAATGACGAGAGCTCTCAGGCCGGATGGTATAAAGTGGCCAGTCGATGTAGGAGGTGTTGCTACAAATCGTCTGGAACTATTGACTGCAGAAAACGGCTTGGACCACGCACATGCGCACGATGCATTGAATGATGTCTATGCAACAATTGCACTCGCCAAACTTGTGAAAGAAAAACAACCCAAGTTGTTTTCATTCTTACTCGACGCCCGACATAAAAAGACCGTGTCGCACATCGTAGACTCGGATAAGCCATTTATATATACATCTGGTAAGTATGATGCAAAAACCGAGAAAACAACGGTAGCCTTGAAGCTCGGGCCTCACCCAGGTCGTCAAAGTGGCTCATCACTTGTGTTTGATTTACGATTTGATCCTCTTGATTTTGTGAAACTTTCAGCCACGGAACTGTCAGAATGTATGCGCCGCAAGAAAAATGACCTAGGATTGCGGCTACCCGTAAAAACACTACAGTACAATCGATGTCCCGCGGTTGCACCGGTTTCTGTGCTAGATAGCGCAAGCCAAGAACGCTTACAAGTAGACATGAAAATTATAGCCAAGAATCATGCGACACTTACTAAGCATAAAGATATCCTGTATCAAAAGACTGTTGAGGCGTTGTCATTACTCGATGAGTTACGAGCAAGTCAAGATGAAGATACAACTACTCCAGTTGATACGAGGCTGTACGAAGGCTTTTTCTCTGAGAAAGATTCACAAGCCATGACCGCCATTCAATCAAGGGGGCTTGATGCGATTGATGACGCACGGCAGCTTATAAAAGACGATCGGCTTGCACAGTTATTGCCGCTGTATAAAGCTCGTAACTTTCCTGAAAGTATGAGTTCTGATGAACACGAAGCATGGGAGGCACACAGGCGTCACGTACTATTCGCGGGTGGGGATAACTCGAAACTAGCACAGTACTTTACTGCGCTCAGTATGCTCGCCAAAGATGAGTCATTAAACCCCGAGAAACGCTTTATCCTTGAAGAGCTTCAATTATACGGTCAAAGCATCATGCCTGATATTGATAGCTAAATTAAAAATCCTAAACTATAAACTAATATCATCGGGGTTCTGAGAGCTTTGCTTCGAAAACCGCGCTCGTGCCACGTACACTAGTTGCCCAATGTAAATAATGAGAGCCGTAACAAGCACGTCCGTAAAAGTAATATAGTAATTAGTCCCAGGTATTTGCCCCAGGATAATGAGCTCTAGCATAACCACCTCATAACTTATTTACATTATGATAGCATATTATAGATAAATAATCAATAATGTTTTATTATGCTTATGCTGCTAGTTTCTAATTTTGGCTTTTATCCGATTATACCTATGCCTATTTCGTAGGAATATGAGTATTGCAATGAAACCCGATGACAATCCAAATGCAAGTAGAACTGCATTAGGGCGTGAATAGAGTAGGTAGGCACTTAGACCTACTAGTACGAGCGAAATTGAGTCGTAGAGAGCTTGAATGGCAGGTGTATCTACAAAAACTAAATCCCCAATATTATCTGCGTATTTTTTGATGATAGTAATATATCGTTCTGCCCAATCGTGGTGGGTTGCAATGAGGCCGAGCCCTATCAAAAACAGAGGTATTCCACCTGGGCCTGGTAGCCATCCAAAGAGAATTGACCCAATAATACACAAAACACCGAGCGAGTCGTATATGACTATCTTTGTAGTTTTTTTAAGCTTGTTCATCTGGTTACAGTATACGCTACCACTGAAACATGTGTTGTAGGTACTACAGTATAGATTTCTTATTATGCTTGATACACTAAAGTCAATTAGAAATCTCACAAAAGGAGCGTTATGGGAGATGTAGTGAGCCGGGGAGTTGGCGCAGTACTGAGTGTTAACGGAAACACGAGGAAGATGCAGGAGTTTATGGGAGAAATACCAACCAGTATTTCAACCCCAATAGACCCAGATAGAATGCACCTAACGTTGCTTGACTTCGACGAAACTATGGTGCCAATAACATCTGTTCGTGACAGCATTGCACTTGAGAAAACAGCTCATGCAATTACGAATTACCTAGGAGGCTTACCTTTAGGGGAGATTGTACTAAGACCAGAAGAAGAACGGTTGAAGGTATTCGGAAGGTTCCTGGGTATTGTTGTCTCTAATTCAGAATTACTACTACAAGCACGTGAGAAAATGGAAGAAATTGCCAGAAAAAATCTTGGATTAGAAATTGATGACGAGAACTTTATACCACACATATCTGTAGCAAGGATAACAAACAGACGTAAAAACTTGCGTCTTGAGAATTTTGCGCCGCCAATACCACCAAACATACATGTCACAGGCTATGATATCGGGCAGAGAAAAAAAGGCTATAACGTCAGACGGCCTTCAAAGAAACAAAGTTACGCCAACAGACCAAAGGCGCTGAGGCACTAACAAGATTTTATCTCCCTTACCCTCATAAGGGAGAATAGGGTATAATGTGGGGCTGTGAGTGATGCATTAGTTGTTAAGGGAGCACGCGAGCACAACCTCAAGAATATTGATGTTACGTTGCCGCGCAATAAGCTTGTTGTTATTACCGGTCTGTCTGGATCAGGTAAGTCTAGCCTTGCGTTTGATACAATTTACGCCGAAGGTCAAAGGCGGTATGTCGAAAGTTTAAGTAGTTATGCACGCCAATTTTTAGGACTCATGGAAAAGCCTGATGTCGACCAAATCGATGGCTTGAGCCCGGCAATTAGTATTGACCAAAAATCTACTTCTCGAAATCCTCGTAGTACTGTTGCAACCGTCACAGAAATTTATGATTATTTACGTCTTCTGTACGCAAGAATAGGAACACCGCATTGTCCTGTGTGTGGTAAAACAGTTGCCCGGCAAACCAGTAATGCAATCGTGGATCAAATCACTGCATTACCTGAAAATGCGCGACTCGTTGTACTCGCGCCAATTGTTATGGATAAAAAAGGTGCATTTGAGCACATACCCGAACAATACCAACGAGCTGGATTTGCCCGTGTTCGTGTCGATGGCGTTATCTATGCGCTCGATGAGTTCCCGGAACTTGATAAAAAATATAAACACACGATAGACATCGTTGCTGATCGTCTGGTGAATAACGAAGAAAGCCGCGGTCGTCTTACGCAGAGCGTTGAACAAGCGCTTGAAATTGCTGACGGCAAACTCAAGATTTTTAATGCAGATTCAGAAGAAGAGCATGCTTATTCGCTCATGTATGCCTGTATTGATCATCCAGAAGTTGCTATTCCAGAACTAGAGCCACGGACATTTAGTTTTAATAGTCCTCATGGCGCCTGTCCGACCTGTACGGGTCTTGGTTCTCGTCTCGAAGTTGATCCTGAGATGGTTATTCCAAACGGCAGACTCACCATTGCAGAAGGCGCTATTAGGCCTTTCAATAGAATTAATGCAGACGCTTGGTATACCAAAAAAATGCAAGCAGTTGCCGAGAGATTTAATTTTAGTTTGCACGTGCCTACGAGCGAGTTAAGTTCAGGTGACTTAGATAAATTGCTATACGGAACCGGTAAAGAAAAATACAATGTATCACTTGGAAGTGGAAGAACGTTCGAAACGACGTATGAAGGGGTTATTCCTAATTTAGAGCGGCGCCATAAAGAGACTGAAAGTGATTTCATGCGCCGAGACATTGAACGCTTTATGCGCGAGCGACCGTGCCATACGTGTAAGGGGCGACGACTTCGCCCTGAGGTGCTGGCGATAACTGTCGCAGACCAGTCAATTATGGACATATGTGAGCTTTCTATTGATGATGCAAATGATTTTTTCTCACAGTTAAAGTTGAACGAAAAAGAGACAAAAATCGCGAACCAGATTTTTAAAGAAGTACGCGCAAGACTTAAGTTCATGCAAGATGTTGGCTTAAATTACTTAAGCCTGTCTCGTAGCGCTGTCACGCTGTCGGGTGGTGAAGCGCAACGTATTAGACTAGCTACGCAAATAGGATCAGGGTTGCAGGGTGTTTTGTATGTGCTCGATGAGCCAAGTATTGGGCTTCACCAGCGAGACAACGAGCGTTTAATTGGGACATTAAAGAGACTTAGGGATCTCGGCAACACTGTTATCGTGGTCGAGCACGACGAAGACACAATTAAAACCGCTGACTACCTTGTAGATATTGGGCCTGGAGCAGGTGTGCACGGTGGTAGTGTTGTAGCAGCAGGTACCCCTGATGAAGTTGCACACACAGAAGGCAGTATCACAGGGCAGTATTTACTAGGTAAAAAGACGATTCCAACTCCAAAAAAACGCCGTAAGGTGAGTGATAAAGTACTTGAAATCAAAGGTGCAGCTGAAAATAACTTAAAGAATATAGACGTAACAATTCCACTCGGTTGTATGGTCGTGGTGAGTGGTGTGTCTGGTTCAGGCAAATCAAGTCTCATAAACGATATTTTGGCGAAAGAACTTTCTGCGAGACTTATGCGTGCAAACACAGTGCCTGGCCGTCATACAGAAATTACGGGCATTACACAATTAGACAAAGCCATTATTATCGACCAGTCTCCAATTGGCCGAACACCACGATCAAATCCGGCAACGTATACAGGATTATTTACGCCTATTCGTGAGCTTTTTGCGAGTGTGCCAGAGGCGAAGCTCCGCGGATATGGCCCTGGTAGATTTAGTTTTAATGTACGTGGTGGTCGATGTGAAAATTGTCGCGGTGACGGAATTATAAAAATTGAAATGCATTTTCTTCCTGATGTGTATGTTCCTTGTGAAGTTTGTCAGGGCAAGCGATATAACCGTGAAGCTCTTGAAATTCATTACAAAGGAAAGACAATTAGTGACATTCTCGCAATGACGTGTGAAATAGCTCTGCAGTTTTTCGAGAATATTCCAAGCATTGCTCGTAAATTACAAACAATGGTTGATGTTGGGCTTGGATACATTTCTCTTGGGCAATCAGCAACGACACTTTCAGGCGGTGAAGCGCAACGAGTAAAGCTCGCAACAGAATTATCGCGACGTCCTACGGGTAGAACTCTATATATCCTAGATGAGCCAACGACTGGTCTTCATATGGAGGATGTCAGTAAGCTTCTTGGTGTACTTCACGCACTTGTGGACACGGGCAATAGTATGATCATAATTGAGCACAATCTAGATGTTATTAAGAATGCCGATTGGATTATTGACATGGGGCCAGAAGGTGGCGCTGCGGGTGGTCGAGTGCTTGTAGAAGGAACTCCCGAAACTGTCGCAAAAGCCAAGAATTCCCACACCGGATCTTTTTTGAAAGAGATGTTATGAGTATAGAACAAGATAAGATCAACAATATTGTTGTTTTCTATGGGCCGTCTATACAACACTGTAATTCTCAATTCCGGTCTAATCCTGAATCTACATATATGGACAGCGACGTCCTCGCAAGTGACATGGTGATCGGAGGCTTACGAGCGCTGCGAAATAATATACCCCGAGACCAATATGATACGTTTGTTGATCAGAATGACATACACCCAGGACTAATAAAGTTAGTCTAAGTCGATTTTCTTGTTGAGCGATAAATAACCAAGTGATTTTTTGGTTCGTGCCTTAATGGCAGCAGTGAGCTTGTTTCGGCTTTCCCTGTTGCGAATAAATGGTAATAAAGGAGGCAATACCGTAACCAACAAGGCAAAAACTGCTACTGGTAATAAGTAATTCTCGATATTGGGGATACGGCTGCCGAAATAGTAGCCAAGGAGAGGTAGGCTGGTACCCCACACGACTGCTCCAAGCACGTTGTAGAGCATAAAGCGTTTGCGGTCCATCTTGGCCACTCCAGCTATAAGTGGCGCAAATGTACGTATTACGGGGATAAAGCGAGCCAACGTTATTGTTTTACCGCCGTGCGATTCATAGAACTTTTCCGCCTTCATGATGTGATCGTGCCGAAAAAATATGCCGTCGTGTTTTTTGAATATTTTTGGTCCTGCGCGCCTACCTATAGTGTAGCCGACATTGTCACCGACTATTGCACCGACAATAATGGACACGATAAGCCATTCAATCGGAATTAATCCTTGAGATGCAAAAAATCCAGAAAAAAACAGCAGCGTATCACCACCTGGCAGTAAAATACCAAGCAAGAATGCTGATTCGGCAAAAACAATGCCTCCTATTAATAAAATACCGCCACTACGAACTATGCTTTCTGGTGAGAATCCAATCATCAGTGACAGTGTAGCATGATAATTATACTGTAATCTGTTATAATACAATTTGACTAAAGAATAACCTAGCAGGAGACAGCAGAGAATGAGTAGTGAAACGATTGGATTGGAAGTAAGTAAACGAGATATTGTACGAAAAGGACTTCGTGCGATTCGTGACGAAGGTAATGTACCGGCTGTACTGCACAATCATGGTAAAGATTCTATCCATATCATGATGGACAATGCTTCATTTCGTAAAACATACTCAGATGCTGGCCACCACCACCCAGTGGAACTGACGCTTGAGGGTAAAAAACACCTTGCAATGATTAAAGAAATTGATTTCGAGCCTACGCGTAACCGTGTGAGACATGCAGTTTTTCAAGCGATTCGTGCGAACGAAACTACTAATGCAGAAATTCCGTTAACATTATCAGGTGATATGCCTGCAGAACGCAAAAACTTGCTCGTTCTTCAACAAATTGATGTTGTTGAAGTTGAAGCGTTACCACGTGATCTTCCTGATGAGCTCGTTGTGGACGCGACAGTACTTGTAGAAGTAGGTGACAGAATCCACATTTCAGATATCAAGGCGCCAAAAGGTGTCACTATTCTCGCAGATCCAGAAGCTGTTATTGCGGCTGTTGAAATGCCGAAAGATCAGCTCGCTGAGGCTGATGCTTCTGCTGCATCACTTGCCGAAGACGCCGCCGACGCAGGTGAACCTGTCGAGGTGATAGAGAAGTCCGATGAGACTGCGGGTGTCAATGATGAGGAATCTAAGCCAGAGTCTGAATAGTCCTAAGTCAGACACAAGTTAATTACAAACAGCCACATGACGTGGCTGTTTGTAATTAGTCATCTAAAAACCCGCCCGATTGATGAGACCAAAGCTGCGCGTAAGAACCATTAGCCCTCAGGAGCTCTTTATGGGTTCCTTGTTCTATAATCTTACCGTTGTCCATGACAATGATTCGATCCATTTTTTGAATTGTGCTGAGCCTGTGTGCGATGACGAGAGCAGTTTTGTGTTCCATGAGCCTCCAAAGTGCATCCTGAATTAACAGTTCGCTTTCGGAGTCTAGCGCACTCGTCGCTTCATCGAGTAGTAGAATTGGTGAGTTTTTAATCATTGCACGTGCAATTGCAACGCGTTGTCTTTGTCCTCCAGAAAGTTTTACACCGCGTTCGCCTACAAGTGTATTATAGCCTTCTGGAAGTTCGGTTATGAAATCATGTGCATGTGCAAGCTTGGCGATTGCTTCGATTTCTTTTTGAGAGGCACCCGGTCGTCCATAGCCAATGTTTTCTGATAATGAACGGTGAAATAGCAACGGTTCTTGTGGTACATATGCAATATGCTCACGTAAATCATGCTGATTGATTGCCATGATTGATTGATTATCAATCAATATTTCTCCAGATTGTGCATCAATGAAGCGGAGAAGGAGTTTCGTGAGTGTCGTTTTTCCTGACCCTGAACGACCAACTAATCCAACGCGTTCTCCAGGTTTAATATGTAATGAAAGATTATCGAACAATGGTTTTGTGATGTCGTTGTCGGTATGCTGAAACACTACGTTTTTAAGACGGATGTCTCCTCTGACAATTCGAGGTTTCTCCGGGTTTTCTGGGTCTTTTATATCGGGCTCTATTCCGAGTATGTCTGTCATTTCCTGCGCATCGCCGAGTGCACGGTTTATATTGCGCAGCGTAGACATACTAAACTCCCATAGATTTTGTGCAATGATGCTTGTATATGTTACAACCAAGAACACAGTTCCAATGTCTGCATTTTGATACACAACGCTATACGCTGCTAATACGATAGCTGCAATGCTTACAGTCGATGTCAGGCTCGAAAATACGGACTCTCGTTTCATGCTAGCCCACATAAGATTATGTGTAGCCGTACGGGTCTTCTCTGTATATGACTTATAGCGGCTAGCTTCACGTGCATCAGAAGCAAAGCTCTTGAGAGCCATAATATTGGTCACTGTATCGGCAAGTATTCCAGTTTGTTTTGTGCTCGCAGCGGCTTCAGTAGCACTCAGGTTACGAACTGGCCTCGTGATTTTGGTTGCAACAGCCATGTATACCAAAGAGAACAATAGTAAAAATATGGTTACTTGAGGTACTCTCGGGAACAATATAATGACCGTAACAATAAATGAGAGTACCATACTCGTAATCTGAAAATAAATCGTGTCTGCTATACGTACGTATCCACCAACAAACTTGTTTGCCTGGCTTACTAGGGAGCCGCCAAACCGATTTGCATGGAACTGAGCACTCTGCGTAACGAGATGTTGAAAAATTCTCATATGCAGATCTTGCATTACACGCATTTCCAGTTTCCAGATGAAGTAAATGACGAGTCGCCACATAATAACACCACCAACAAATGTTAAGCTGGCGTATATAATCAAGTCATTACCAAAACTCGCCCAAAGATCATTTGGAACAAAGTTTCCTGCACTCATGTTGTCAAGAATCCGAGCTATGAATAGTGGCGGTAAAAAGCGGTACGTAATGATTGCGATTGGCAAGGTGACCAATAACGGTAGAACATATTTTGGGTATCCCCAGGCAGCTCGCCAGTACAAACCAAGTGTTTGTATGATTGGTAATTTAATGTTTTTTTGCATTGAGTGCAGCCTCCCATAGCTGTACTTTGATTTAATAATAAAGATTTATGCAGGTTGTTTAATCGCGAGAGAAAGACACTAAATAGATAGGGCGCATAAAGCACGTGTGGGTGAATTCAAACATTTTGCAGCCCTTTCTTATTAAGCGTTGACTTATTTACAATTATATCACATCTGTCAAGTGTTTGCTATTCAGAAGTTTCACAATGCTATACAATAGAATCCCTAATGGAAAATAATTTCAGTAATACGTTTAGCAAAGAAGATAACAATGATGATTCATTTGAATCGCGAGATGATAAAGCTGAAAAAAAGAAAGAAAAAAAGAAATCTCGTATTCCATTATTCTCTGTGGAGACAGATGCTAGCTCAGCTACAGAGAAAAAAACCACTGAGTCAAAACCAAAGCTAGAAGCTAAAAAATCTAAAAAAGCAGAGACGTTAAAATCAGAATCTCATGAAGTAGCGGACTCACAGCACGATACGGGGGAAACTTCTCCTGAATCTAATCTTTCTGACGACGAGAGAGTATTAATTGCAGCAGATTATGTGCAGACCAAAGGCGAAGAAGTCGATGCTGAGATTCAAGAACTAGAGTCTGGAACCGTAGAGCAAGCTGCCGCTTCAGCTGATGAGCAGTTTTTAAGCGAGTTAGCAGAAAGAATTGCAGGGGGCGAACAAGTCGACGGACCTTTACTAGATGAGATTGTTGAGTCCGTAGTTAACTCAATGTCTCTTGAGGGCACCGACGAGACTATTGACTCTGATAAAACCAACGATAACGAGTCACCTGAGGCACCAGAATTTAGTGTATATGGTGGGAGTAGTGAGCGTACTCTAGTAGATGAGAGCGATGAGCCAACCATGCAAAACACACCGCAAGCTAGTGCAGCTGGAGGGTCCGGCTTTCCGGTATCACGTGCTGTACCCCCAGTAGGACTGCCAGTTTTTATGCAGCCAGCATCCAATAGGCAGGTTGGTCAAATTGCACCAAAACCCATTGCTCAAAATATTGAGCCCGCTCAACGATTTGAGCAAAACTCTATACGTCAAAGAAGTAGAGGGGCAGATATGCTAGCTGGGGGAGTCATTGGCTATCTGTTTGGTCGTAGGCGCGGCAGAATTAAAACCGAGGAAAAACTATTGCCAGTACAAAAGCGATTAGAGAAAGAAATCACGTCACTCCAAGAACAAATATCATCTCGTGAACACATAGTTCGAGCTAAGATTACAGAACAAGCAATTACAAAATCTGCAACTATAGAAAAGCGTACGGCAGCCAAGGAGAAGATCAAAACACTTCCGCAGGTAATCACAGAGCACGTTGAAAAAATAGAGCAAAAGCCAGCCGTTGCGGCTGCGAATCGTAGCCCAATCCAGGAGAAAATCTTCACAGGGCGAACCCGCGTCGAACAGCTTGGTAAGTTAGCGATTCCATCACTGGAACAAGCTCCTACTAAGACAATTGAAGTGACAAAAACACAGCTCGATGATCAGCAGGTTATGGAGATAGCTAAAAAAGTGACGTTTAGGGGTGTCAGTGTATCGGAAATGTATCGTGTCGGGAGGCTTGACAGGGTAACAGTTCGTCAGGTTGTTGAATCATTTGTGGGCGGCCGTTCGTACGAACGAATTTTACACGAGCAGCTACGTCCAGTTGACTCTCCAGAAGTCATGAAGAACAACCAAGCTCCATACGCACCTGCTACAACGACAAACCATCCATACGCCCAACAGGACATAGTACAGATAGCGCCTGAAACTCAGAATCTAACGGAAGTTTCAGTGTATCTAGAACAGATCCGTGAAACCTACGAACGCAAGGCTCAGCAGCAGAAAAATGCAGTCATGATAAGCACGTATGTGGTTGTAGGCATGATAATAATCGTCGCGTTCATCCTCTTGTCTTAGCTCCACAACGGAGGTACAATACTCAGCGATGGAAAAAATAATACTCTATTACAAATTTGTGCCAATAGTTGATCCTGATATGACTATGCTTTGGCAGCGATCTTTGTGCGAGCAACATGGACTCAAAGGTAGGATTATTATAAGTAAACATGGTATTAACGGTACGCTTGGAGGGTCACTTGAAGGGCTCAAAGCATATCGCTCCGCCATGAACAGAACCAAGATCTTCAAAGGTATAACATATAAGTGGAGTGATGGTAGCAAAGATGATTTTCCGCGCTTGAATATTAAAGTTCGCGATGAAATTGTTTCCTTTGGGGCAGCTGACGAGCTTCAGGTTGACGAGAACGGTGTCGTGAATGGTGGCGTGCACTTGAAGCCAGCACAGGTCCACAAGCTTTTAGAAGAAAAAGGCGATGACGTTATATTTTTTGACGGACGAAACAAATATGAAGCCGCAATAGGTAGATTCAAAAATGCTATCGTCCCAGATGTCGATACTTCGCACGATTTTATCAAAGAGATCGAAAAACCAGAATACGAAGCTCTAAAAGACAAGCCAATCGTGACCTACTGTACTGGTGGTATACGTTGTGAAATTCTTAGTTCTCTCATGAAAAACCGTGGGTTTAAAGAGGTGTACCAAATAGACGGTGGCATTGTGAAATACGGAGAAACGTACGCAGATGATGGCGAGTGGGAAGGTAAACTTCATGTGTTTGATGGCCGTATGAAAGTACAGTTCAGCGATGAAGCTGATGACATTGGATCTTGTGTGCACTGCGAGCAAAAAACAAGTAATTATGTTAACTGTGCCAATGCACAGTGCAATCGATTGGTGCTGGTATGTAGTGATTGCGCCTCCGAGGACTTATGTACCGTGTGCATAGCAGCAACCGCAAGCATTGCTAGCTAATAATACATAACGGGTCGGGATGCACAGACACCGTTACAGGTGTTTTCTGAATTGGCTCACCGTCAGCTTCTATTACTTTTTTCGGCTTCGTATTAATTTTAAATGTTGACGCGTGAATAACAAGGGTGTCTTTTTGCCTGCGCCTGCTCAAGAGCCCAAACGTGAGAATACTACGTACATAATGCCACTTATTGTTAGTGGTTCCAAAAGCAATTAACACGAGCTCATTCGTCTTGAGTGAAGCACCGTGCCCCACCTTGACTAGCCCATGATATCGTCCATTTGCAATCAGTATATGATGCGTTTGAAATGTTCGTTTGCCATCTTTCGTTTTTACTTCGCAGGTAAAAGCGTCGTGACGAACGAACTCACGCAGGCCACTCACGACGTATGCAAGTGGTCCAAGGTAGCGTTTTGTCTTGTTTGTTAAGTTGCTTACGACCTCTCCCGGTACTCCTATACCTGCACTATTTGCGAATAATTTATTGTTTATTTGTCCAACATATACATCATTTCTCCTCTGCGAGCTAAGCAGTTTAAATGCTCTTCTGAGTTCAACAGGAACACCAAGGCTCCTTGCAAATACATTGCTAGTACCAAGGGGGATGATGCCATACACCAGATTTTTATTCTTTTTCATTGCGTTCATGACGGCAACAATTGTGCCATCACCACTTCCAACAATAACGCAGTCTAAATTTTTTGTACTCTTGAGTTGCTTTAGTTTTTCGTCAAATGTATCGAGATCTTTTATGACTATAAAATCAATAACTTCATAAGGACACGACTTATGATCAAAGTAGCGTTTGACTCTTTTGAGGTTGTCATTTGATTGACGTGAATGGGCATTTATAAATACAACCGTGCGCAAATCGAAATTTCTCCTTATAATAGTGTACTATGCAGCATCTCAAAAGAAAGCGAACTTCTCCACACTACGTACCGGACTTTATGGCTACGTCGGTGTTAGATATTGACTTTAAACTTCTCCACACGAAAGGCATACGATACATTGCGTTCGATGCTGACAGTACGCTCGTGCAGTTTCGGGGTAAAGAACTTTCGAAAGAATCTAAAACGTTCCTGCAGGAGCAACGAAACCTTTTTGATGGTTGGTGTATTGCAAGTAATCGTATAACAAACGATCTTTTACCACTGGCGGAAAGTATGGATGCGCAAATTGTTCAAGCAACACTGTTTACGAGGAAACCTCAAAAAAGGTTTTATAAATGGGTTTTGAGGCACTTTGGCGGGAAGCCACAAGAGATAGCAATGATTGGCGATAAATTGATTGCGGATATGTATGGCGCAAAACGTATGGGACTTATGACCGTATGGGTTCAGCAAATGGGCAAAGACAGTATCTGGGACCGCGTATTCAATGTGCGTCGCTGGGAGCGTCGGCTTATGAAGAGCCACGTCAACTCGTAAATGTCTTCTGAAATAGTAAAAAAACTAGCTGAACTACCAAAAGAGCCAGGAGTCTATTTTCATAAAGACGCATCTGGAGAGATTATCTATATTGGTAAGGCTTCTAACTTGCGAAATAGAGTGCGTCAATATTTCCAAAAAAGCCGAAATCGTGACCCAAAAACGGAAGCTTTGGTAGCTGACATTGTCGACATAGATTGGACGGTAGTCGATACCGAGCTAGATGCACTATTTTTAGAAGCAGAATTAATACGTCGGTATATGCCACGCTATAACATTCTGCTCCGTGACGACAAGAGTAT
>JBGTLD010000021.1:0-22909 GCA_041744275.1 Saccharimonadales bacterium (SeqCode)
TTGAGTTAATTGGCGCCCATTGCAGCGCACCTTCAATAGTATTGCCCTTAATGAGCGCTGCGACAAACGTAGAGGTAAATGCATCTCCAGCACCAGTACGCTCAAATGGTGGAGCCGGGTCTGGATATGGAGGCATCTTGAAACGGTTAGCCCCGTCACTGGCATATGCACCGTCAGGACCGTCGGTAATACAAACTACCTTAGGTCCATATGAATGAAGACGATCAAATAGATCGTGAATGTTATTGTAGTCTCCCCCGGTTACAAGCACTGCTTCTTCGCGGTTCATGACAACGACTGCAGTCCGAGCATATAGTCTCTTCAATCTTTCTACGCCAAATTTAATCTGGAAAGTACCAGGCTGAAACGCCATGTAGACGTTTTGATTCTGTTCAAGCCAGTCAGAAAGCTCATCGTGAAAGTCAACTGCGCTTTCAGCTATTGAGCTGAAGTATACCCACTGCGGCAACTCTTTTTGTTTAATCGTTGGGAAGTGATAGTCGTAGTCTTCGTGCTTTATAAGTATCGTTCGCTCTTCTTTGTACCACAGGACATAGTGGTAATTACTGTTTTTATTTGGGTTAATACGAACAAATCGAGTATCAATGTGATTATCGTGGAGTTTTTTGATCATGTCACGTCCTGCCATATCGCTACCAACGTTAGACATGAGTCCACTGCTTATGCCAAGTTTTGCAAAGCTTGCTGCCGCATTTGGTGCATTCCCAACTGCCTCTAGGACTTCAACGTGATCAAATGGTATTTTCATGCCGTATGGCATGGCTATCCATTTACCATCTTCGTTTTCGTATGTGTGTGCTTGATCATCGATCAATTTAATAAACGCATCAGTTACTATGTCACCGATACTTAGTACATCAATTTTACTCACGCCCCACCCTTTTCTTATTTACTTCATTACGACTAATTGTGAACGATTCTCTTTGTAAGCACAAGCATAATTTCAGCCTGTTACTGCTTTACCCTCTGCGTTGAACATGTCAATTTTATCTTCGACAACAACCTGAACTGCATCAATAACCTTGTCCATGAGTTTTATGACAGCAAATTCGGTAGGATTGTCGGCCAACTCTTGTTCGAGTGTTTTGCGATATGCATAACGCATGTCAGAGTTGATATTGACTTTCGTGACGCCTATCTTCACTGCGTCTACAAAATAATGTCCTGGCGTTCCACTACCACCATGTAAACTAATGTTACAATCAACAGCGTTCCTTAGCTTTTGTAGCAATTCTAGGTCAAGTTTTTTGGGAACAGGATACTTACCATGAAGATTACCGACCGCTGCCGCGTAGGTATCGATACCGGTTGCTTCAACAAAAGACCTAGTGCCTTCTGGTGTACTAAATGTTTTTTTGATTTCATTGTAGTTAATATTCTCTGTATGTACGTTTGAACTGCCGCCAAAATAGTGTGGCTCGCTTTCTACGAGCGCACCTGTCAATCTTGCATACTGCACAATTTGCTTAGTTTCAGCAACGATTTCGGCAACAGTTGCGTCTTTGCGCGCTTGGCTAATATCAATGTGAATAAACTCGAAGCCAGCTTCAATGCCTGCAATAGCCGCAGCAACTGTTGGTGAGTGGTCGAGATTGATATACATTTCTACACCAAGTTCTGCTCTGTAGTTATCAACCATGTCTCTGACGTTGTCGAGTCCAAGAGCTTCGACCTCGCCTTGACTCACTTCTACCATAACTGGTGCTTGTTTAGCCGCTGCAGCACGTGCTACAGCAATTAATGTTTCTTGATTGTCTAAATTAAATGCGCCAATCGCAAATTTCTGTGCGCGCGCACGCTGCATTGCAGCTCGAGCATCTGCACAATTTCGTCTCATTTGTTTCAATGTTAAAGCCATAAGCACTATTGTACAGAGTGTTTAGTGCTTGAACAACTTTAGTTTGGGAACTTTGACATAATGTCATGAGCAACAACACTAATGTGTGTTGCAGTCAGCCCAAAGTGCTTGAGCAATTCTTCTGGCTTACCCGATTCGCCAAAACGATCTTTCATTCCAATTCTATAAACGGGGGTCGGTAGCTCTGTTGATAACAATTCAGTAATTGCTCCCCCAAGGCCACCTGCAGCTTGTGCTTCTTCGATTGTAATAACACGACCTGTTTTTTGAACACTTTTGAGTATTGTAACTGCATCCAATGGTTTTATTGTCGGAACATGAATAACCTCAGCGTCAATTCCATCCTTGAAGAGTGACTCTGCGGCAAGCATAGCTTGATACGTCATTGTTCCTGTCGCAATCAAAGTCACGTCTTTGCCTTCAGCATAGACATAGGCTTTGCCTATTTCAAATGGTGTATCTTCCGTCGTCATGATGGGCGTTGCTTCACGGGCAAGACGCAAATAGGCTGGACGCTTATCTTTCGCAAGGGCAAGAGTTGCTTTCTCAGCCTCGATACTATCGCCAGGAGCAATAACAATCATGTTGGGTAGCACACGCATTAGTGCGATATCTTCAAGCATTTGGTGAGTTGCGCCGTCGGGACCAACCGATATACCAGCATGAGACCCAACCACCCTGACTGGCTGTTCGTTTAGACAAATAGTTGTACGAATTTGCTCCCAGTTGCGTCCAGGGCTAAATGCTGCATAGCTACTCACAAATGGAATTTTGCCCATAGCAGCTAATCCTGAACCCACTGTCACGAGATTCTGCTCTGCGACGCCGATTTCCACGTATCTATCTGGAAAAGCCTCTTTAAATAAATGCATTTGTGTAGACTCGGTTAAATCTGCACATGCAGCAACGACGTTTTCATCGATTTCACCGGCTTTCTTCAACCCTCGACCGAACCCTTTTCTTATAGGCTCACCGGCAACGTCTTTGCTGTGCATATTACCAACCAAATGAAGATTATTCATGTTCGCTCCTAATTTTTCCTTTGAGCGTGCGAAGTTCTTTTAGCGCGATTTTAGCTTGCTCATGGTTTGGTGGTGCCCCGTGCCAATGAAAATCTGACTCCATGAAATCGACACCCTTACCTGGGACGGTGTACGCAATGATCATGACTGGCTTCTCTACGATTGATCGAGCCATAGCACATGCATCAATAACTGTTTCAATATTATTTCCATCAATCTCGAGCACGTGCCAACCAAATGCTTCCCACTTACCCTTTAGATCCTCGAGTGGCATAACTTCTTCAGTGGGGCCATCAATTTGTATATTATTTCTATCGATTATCCCAATGACATGATTGAGTTTTTCTTTACCACCAAGCATCGCTGCTTCCCAAATGTTACCCTCATTAAGCTCACCGTCACCCATTACAACATAAACCCAACGATGGAGGTCTTTGTTCATCCTCATTGCAAGCGCCATACCGATAGCCTGGCTGAGCCCACAACCAAGTGGTCCACTGGTGTTTTCCATGCCTGGCAATTTCGTGCGCTCTGGGTGGCCTTGTAACCTTGAGCCTAATTGTCGAAGTGTCATAAGCTCTTTGATATCAAAATAACCTGCATGCGCCATTGCAGCATATCGAACGGGTACACAATGTCCGTTACTCAGTAATAATATATCTCGTTGTTCCCAATCGGGATTTTTAGGATCATGTTTCAGGATATCAAAATACAGAGCTGTAAAAATATCAGTAAGCCCCAGTGGCCCTGCACTATGGCCAGAACCCGCGTGTTCCAACATTTTAATAATGTCCATACGGATATCAACGGCTTTTGCTTCTAAGTCTTCAATGGTCATGCTTAATGTTCCTTCAATATTGATTGTAGTGTATCATAAGCGCTTTTTGAATCAGGGGATTTTTGGATAAAACCACCGACGTTAAGCACTTGAACACCGGCACTTACCAATTCTTTTGCATTATGGTCATTTATGCCTCCATCCCATCCGATTTCTACATCTGGGTGATGTTCTCGTATTTCTCGAACCTTGTGAAGCATTTCAAGATTTGCTGTTCCTCCGTGATAGCCTAAATTTCCAGAAAAAACCAAAACATGGTCAAAACTATGCATAATTTGCTCGGCGTATGTAACTGGCGTACTTTGCAAGAGCGCAAGTCCCGTTTTAATATCATGTTTATGCAGTTCGGCAGCAAAATGCATGTGATGCATATGCGCTTCATTATGCACAACTACCATGTGTGGCTTGAGCTTAATTAATGTTTCTAGGTAGTCCATAGGTCGCTGGTACATTAAATGGATATCCGCCTGTACATGGTGCGGCCACCATATATGCGCCAAAGCCGGCGAGATTGACGGAGCAAATTCTCCATCCATGAGATCAATATGTATTCGATTCGCAAATCTTGTAATACGATCCATTTGCTCACGATACTCGTGCGGTTCAAAAGCCGTCACCGTAGGAACTATATATGTCATTACATTTGATCAAGCTGTTTAATTCTGCGAATATACCGAGGTGCTGCTGCAAACTTCGTATTCAGAAATGTTTCTGCGAGTACGTACATCTCAGTTTTGTCTAGCTCCCGTGCTGGCAGGCATAAAACATTGACATCATCATCGTTTCGACTTGAACGAACAGATTCGCGATTATATCCAAGTGCCGCCCGGATGCCTTTCATCCGGTTTGCGGCTATACATACCCCTTGTCCGCTTCCACAGAGCAAAATTCCTCTTGCTCCTGTATCTTCACTCCCAAGTACGCTCACTGCAACTTTTTGGGCATATGTAGGAAAGTCATCTTCAGGATCAAAATGATCATCACCCAGGTCGACAACCTCATAGCCAGAACGACTTAAATAGCTCACGAGCGAAGACTTTAAAGCATATCCATTATGATCTGCGCCGACATAGACTTTCATGATTAGTCGTGATGCTCACTGTGGTCTTCATTTGCGTGCACAATTCTACCAACATCTGCAACCACTTCAACTAAACGGTTACTGTAACCCCATTCATTGTCGTACCATGCAACGACCTTAAGCATGTTTCCTGCTACTACCGCCGTTAATTTAAGGTCAACTATTGCGGAGTGTGCATCCCCAATAAAATCACTGCTTACAAGCTCTTCTTCAGTGACAGCCAAAATTCCTTGATAGAAAGGTTCGCTGGCAGCTTTACGAAATACATCGTTAACTTCTTCTGTCGTGACGTTGCGCTTTGTAATAATGACAAAGTCGCTCATAGACACCACAGGAGTTGGAACACGTACGCTCAGACCTCCAAATATTCCCTGGAGTGCAGGCAATGCTTGCCCAGCAGCAATCGAAGCTCCTGTAGTGGTTGGTACTATATTTTCTGCGGCATTACGAGCCTCGCGTAGGTCTTTAGCCGGTGCATCTTGAAGTTTTTGGCTAGCCGTGTAGCTATGGACAGTAGTCATCATAGCTTTTTCAATACCAAAAGCACCCTCAATTATTGCAGCAACAGGTGTAATACAGTTTGTGGTACAGGATGCATTACTGAGAATATCTTCAGATGTTTCGAGCTTGTCTTCATTAACACCTAATACAATTGTGGTTGCACCATCACCTTTAGCTGGTGCAGAAATTACGACTTTTTTAGCGCCTGCATCAATGTGTGCCCTTGCTTTCGCAGGGTCGACAAAAAATCCAGTAGACTCAATAACGACATCAATTTTATGTTCTGCCCATGGAAGTGTGCTCGGATCTTTTTCAGCCAGAATCTTGATCTGCTTGTCGTTTACAATGATGTTGTTTTCATCAAAGCTAACTTGATGTTGATATGTTCCATAGTTGCTGTCGTGTTTTAGCAAATGAGCCAAGGTTCTCGTGTCAGTTAAGTCATTAATCGCAACAATTTCTATATCAGATCGCTCAAATGCGACCTTGAATGCATTGCGCCCAATTCTGCCAAAACCGTTGATTGCTACTCGTGTTTTCATACCACCCCTAAGTCATTATTAATTACATCTCAGACTAATTGTAAGAGCTTATGCTCTGTCGTGCAACTTATTTAGCTTGTGTACTATATGCATCGATGCATTCGAGTATGGTTTTCTTGGCAGAATCAATATCACCCCATCCTAAAACTTTTGTACTGCCAGGTTTTTTGAGATCTTTGTAGTGAGTAAAGTGATGCACAATCTGCTTTTTCCACTGGTCAGACAAATCATCAAGTGAATGTATAGCGTTCCCACTATTGCGCTCATCAGCAGGCACACAGACCACTTTATGGTCCATTTCTCCGTCATCTTCAAAGTTCAAAATGCCAATAACTTTAGCTTCCAAAAAAACACCTGTAGGTAGAGGCTCGGGACAAACAACCAGTGTATCCAGCTCGTCGCCATCTTCATCAAGTGTCCCCGGAATAAAACCGTAATTCACTGGCTTCGCGAATATTTGTGGTTCTACACGGTCTAGCTGAAAAGCTGCAACCTCGCGGTTCCACTCAATTTTAAGCGTAGAACCCTCCGGGATTTCAATCACCGTGTTAATTACCCCGTTCCCAACATCGCCTGCCGAAAGAATCTGATTAAAGTCAGCCATCAATTAGTCTCCTGTTTACTCTTATAATCTCTGCAAGTATTGTACACTAGAGAAAATATCATGAAAATAATTGGACACCGTGGTGCAGCAGGACTTGCACTTGAAAACACCCTTCCAAGCTTAGAGCTTGCCAGACTTTTAGGCGTCGATGCGATTGAATTCGATATACGTATGACAAAAGATGAGCGAATAGTCCTATGTCATGACGCTGATACCGCTCGAGTCAGTGAGGTCTCAGTAAAAATTGATTGCCACTCCCTTAAACAGGTTCAAGCAATAACTCTCAATGATGACCAATCCTATATACCAACTCTAGAAGAAGCAATGGAAGTCGTCGGCTCAACACCGGTCATTATAGAAATAAAACAGGCCGGTATAACTGATCAACTTATGACGATCATAAAAAAATATCCAAACGCCGATATTACAATTGCATCATTTCAACTTAAGGAATTACGACTACTCAGAGAAAATTATCAAAATTTAAGACTATTCGGGTTAGAGAGAATAAACCCTTTCGAAAGTATGCAGTTTGCAAGAGAACTCAAGCTTGACGGAGTTGGCCTAAATTTCTGGCTTCTAAACCCCTTAACGTATCTTATAGCCAAGCGCTATAAGTTAGATCTATACGTTTACACCGTTAACAGTAAGTTACTAGGAAACTTCATAAAGTACTTATATCCGTCCGTTGGTGTGTGCACAGACAGACCTGAGTGGTTCATAAAACACCCTTGGCTAAAACTCAGGAGGCTCGGAACAACCAAAGGTACAACAGACTCCAAACACTGACAATAGCTGCAACAAGATACTGACTAAGCAAGAATGGCTCAATATAGTACGTTGCAAGTGCTGCTAAAACGTTAATCAACGCTGCAAAAGCGTACCAAAATAGAGGCCTATCAACCAAGCCATTCCAAATATATCCAACCGCCATAACAACTAACCAAAAGGTGCCTAAATACTGTATTAAAAATCTTAGGTCATCAAATAAAAATGCGTATGCAGAAAATGCCATCCCAATGATAATCGGTATCGTCCATGAGGCTAGAATCGACTGCATTCGGCTGACACGCATAGGCATAACCTTAAACATGTATCCAAGGCCAATTATAGATATTACAGTCCAAACAATGTTTATCTGACGCATTTGATAATAGTGAGTCCAAACGAATCCTATTCCACATAACAATGCCCATAGTAAATAGACTCGTGCTCTTGAGTTTATAAACATTGCCCGTGGATAAAGTGCTGTTTTCATATGACAATAATAGCACGCTTAAGGTATACTATATATAAGATTAACTAAAATACGAGTGAACACCATCATGACAGGCACCCTAGTAAAAAGAACGGTTGAAGCAAAAAATATTGAGTCGTTTCACTTCAGCCTAGATAAATCTATGCGCTACAGTGCTGGTCAATTTGCTGAAATAACACTTCCTCACACAAACAGTGATAAAAGAGGGCAAAAACGCTGGTTTACACTTTCTTCTTCACCAACTGAAGATACAATCTCTATTACAACAAAATTTGCAGAAAAAGATGGAAGCTCATTCAAAAAAACATTATTAACGCTTACTGTAGGCGATCAAATCCATATAAGTGACGCAATGGGTGATTTTGTTCTCCCTAAAGATGAAGCTACTCCACTGGTATTCATTGCTGGTGGTATTGGCATAACACCAATGAGAAGTATGTGTCGCTTTATTACTGACCATAAGATGAAACGAAACATCACCACCTATTATGCAGTTAACGCTATGGAAGATACGGCTTTTAGTGACCTCTTAAAGGACGTTACCTCATTACGGATGATACCGAAAGAAGCTCCTAGCGGCTGGCAAGGGCCTGACAGAATAACCGGTGAACTAGCAGCAAAAGACCAACCCGATAATGCACAATACTTCATTGCAGGCCCTGATGGTATGGTAAAAGGAATTACAGACCAACTCAAAGAAGCTGGTGTTTTACAAAAGAATATTGTGACTGATTACTTTCCTGGTTATTAATTAACCCGGTAACTACTCAATCGATAATTCAGCACCTGGCTCGTAAGCGACTACGAGAATACTTATATCGCTGTTCTCAGTATCTCTGAAGTCATAGGTACCTTTGTCCTTGAATTGTACACGCCATGCTTCATCAGCGCCAAATTCGCCAGAGGTAAATACAATACCTGATCCATGATCTTCATGGAGGCTGCCCGCTTCTTCTTTTTCTGTAGTTAAGTTATGACTTTTACCATCTGCACTATTAAATTGCACTGTTTGACCAACTATCACCGTGATAGTACTTGGTAAGGCACCTGTTTCAGTCAGAGCAACGCACACATCTACTGCGCAGTTGCTTGATTCAGATGAAATTGACGCATTAGATTTTGTAGATGAACTATTAGTGGCCGCTTGTACACCTACAAATCCAGCAATAGAAAAGACTGCAAATATAGCTACCACGAGGAATTTATTTGCTACTAGCGATTTAGCTATTCGTGAAACGTTCATATTAGTCTACAACTACGACAGTTGCCTTCATGTAAGGGTGCGGACTACAGAAGTATGTGTATGTGCCTACTGTGTCAAATGTAAAGCTGTAGCTTTCGCCTTGCGCAAGCAATTCACTGCCCTGAAAAGCCTCACTAGGACTATCGGGCGTAACGTCATGACGAGCAGAGTCTTGGTTTGTCCAGGTTACGGTAGAACCTTTTTTGACTGTAATGGTGCTTGGTGAAAACGCAAAATTACGTATATCTACCATTGTTGTTTCAACTGCTTCACCAGAATCTTCTCGAGGCGACAAAATAGAATCATTATTATTAGATCCACTCATCTGATTCGAGTTCATACTTCCCTGTTGAGCTGGAACGTTAGATGCAGATTGATTACTATCTTCTGTGTTTGTTGCAAATATCAGACCGAGACCTGCGACTGCGACGACTGCAATTATGACTGCTGTGATTGTTTTGTTCATGGTTACTCCCTTATTTACTGTATACAATTTTGACGAATTGAGAGATGCGAACATCTCTCAATCGTGTCAAAACTATATAATGATTATTAAAATAGTTCTGGGTTTTGCTTAACGATTGCACCTGCAAGCGTGTCAGCAATTTGGTTTGTGATTTGTACACGTGCACGACTTTGAGCATCGTATGAACCTGCAAAGTCACCTGCACCATGTTGATCAACTGCTTCCTTAAGTAAGCCAACGTGCTCTGTTACAAGCTGCGCTACTGCATCTTTTGGAAGGTTAGGGTTTGCTTCACTCAAGAATGTTGAGATAGCTTCTACATAACCGTTAAGGTTTTGTACAGCCTCATCCATCATTGCTTGGTCACCAGTCTTTGCGCCAACTGTGTAGTCAACGAAGAATCCAATGTGGCTAGCCCAAATTTCTTTAAAACGAGCACCTGCTTCTTCACCATAAATACTACCGATAGCAGCAGAGATGTCATCAGTGTTCTGACCTAATGCGCCTGCGGCTGCAACAAACTGTGGATCTGTAAGATCACCAGTGTTAAAACCTTGACGTGTTGCTGCTGCTGCTAGATCAACGTGTTCTGACTCAAGGTTGTTGAGTAGTACGCGTAGATCAGCTGCTGCTGTGTCAGTCGCTGGTGCTGATTGTGAAGTTGTTGGTGTTGATGTAGTGTCACCACTTTCGTTACTATTTCCGATTACGTATCCTGCGCCACCACCGATGACGAGTGCTACGATTGCTGCAACTAATGCTGCTGGAGCTGCTCCTTTTTCTGACATAAACCTATTCCTCCTTGAGCATGTTAAATTTTATTACAAATATCATTATACATAGTTAACAAAGTTAAGTAAAGAGTATTTTATAAAAAAGATGTGTATAACTTCTTGAATGGTGTGTTTTTCTAGGGTGACCTCGTGCCAATTACGCTAACAACTGAGGAGTATTGCTCCAAATCTTTACGTGGTATGTTGGCAAGTAAACGAGACATGCTCTGTTGAATTGCAACTTCAGTCTTTTCAAAAAGTCTTACACCTTGTGCAGTACACGACAATCGCCGACTTCGCTTATCGTGTATGTTTACTTTTTGTTTCACTAATTTAGCAGACATAAGTCCTGTTGTGAGTGCTGTAATCTGTGGTAGCGTCACACTGAGAATGTTTGATAGTTCAGTCATACTCATCCCTTTATCCTTCCCAACTGATTGCTGGCTACAGACTGTTGCGAGGAGTAGCCATTCCATCATTGTGACATCAAATGAGTCGAGTACATTAGATACAATAGTACGTAAGACACGGTCTGCACGTGAATGAAGTAGGCACATTTCATACATTGTAATAACTTTAGATTCCTCCATGTTGCTACCCCTTCCGGTACACATAGAAGACTAGATTACACAACTAAAGTTTGTAAACTAAATATCTTACATTTAGCCTTATACAGCTACTGCTTCCGCGCTTCGTCTTCGAGATATTTACGAATCATAAGCGCAGCCGTTGCCCCTTCGCCAGTTGCACTTGCGATCTGCATGGTTGCGCCAGATCGAACATCACCGGCAGCAAAGACTCCTGGCATTGCAGTTTGAAGTCCACCATCAGTTTTAATCATTCCAATTTCATCGAGCTCAATGGAAGAACCTTCAAGAAACTGTGTATTGGGCTTGAGTCCAATAAAAACAAATACACCATCTGTTTCAATATGTACTTGTTCATCACGTTGCTTATTAGTTCCCTTTACCCCAACAACAAGATTGTTTTCCCCTAGAATTTCATCGGTTGTCGTGTTGAAATGTACAGTGATTTTGTCTTTGTGCTTTTCAAGCTCATGCTGCAACACTTCAGATGCGCGGAAATTCTCTCCACGCACGAGTAAATCAATTTTGCTTGCAAAGCGGGTTAAAAATATTGCTTCCTGAACAGCAGAATTACCACCACCTACTACCACCAAGCGTTTCTCTCTATAAAAAGCGCCGTCACATGTCGCACAGTAGTGTACACCACGGGCAAAGTATTCTTGCTCACCTGGTATACCGAGCTTCTTGTAATCACTGCCTGTCGCAATCAGTACGCTTCTCGCTTTTATGTCACCGTCTGTGGTCTCTAGCTTTTTGTACGCACCTTCATTGGAAATATTCAGTACTTCTCCGAGCCGTATATCAGCACCAAATCTCTCAGCTTGTTTGCGTAAGCTCTCTGCAAGGTCCAACCCTGCAAGACCTTCTGGAAAACCCGGATAATTATCAACCCAATCAGTAATAGCTGCCAGCCCCCCAATTACACCCTTTTCAAACAAAATGGTTTTTATGTCCTCGCGTGTGGTGTATATTGCCGCCGAGAGAGCCGCCGGACCAGCTCCAATCATAACAGTGTCAATGATTTCTGAGTCACTCTCGTGATTTTCTTCAATTTCTAGAGCGCGTAGTAGCTCGGTGTTTGTTGGTTCCTGCATAATTGTATTATTAATTTTGACAAGCGGTATTGTCTTAGACCCGTCACCCATTTCAAGTAAGGCTTCAACCGCTTTAGAATCTTCTTCAATATTGCGGTATTCATATTTTAATTTATGTTCGTCGAGCACTTGTTTGACGCGGGTACAGTCGCCGCACCAATCTGCGCCAATCACTAGTATAGGTTCAGTAATATTGATCATAATAAACTCTTAAGCAACTGCAGGCGCAAGTTGCGCAAGGTTATAACCAACAACCACTTGCTTTGTGTCGTCGTCTTTAGTAATTACAGTGATTGGAACTGATAATTGACCACTAAGCTCAAAAGCCTCTTTTTGTCGATCAGGCTCAGAATCTAGATTAACTTCGTCATATGCGTGACCTTTTGCTTGTAGCCACTTTTTAACCATCACGCAATACGCGCAGGTGTTTGTCGTAAAAATTGTAATGTTTTTGACCATATTTTTTATCCTGATTATGTTTAGATGTCTACACTATATATGGTGGCGGTGCGTATATCAACACACCATATGTTGTGTTTATTGTAGTTCTGTGACTTCAATGTCGAATACAAGAGGTGCATTTGCTGGAATACCAGAGCCTGCAGGAGGATTAGCTCCATATGCGAGTTCTGCAGGAATCACCAAACGACGAGTCCCACCAACCTTCATGCCGGGTACACCTTGTGTCCAGCCCTGAATTACGCCATTGAGACTAAACGGTATAGGCTGCCCGCCGTCTAGTGAACTCTGGAAAATAGTTCCCGTGCTAGCTACCGCTCCTGTATAGTGCGCGACCACAGTTGCGCCCTCAGGTACAACATCGCCATCACCCTCAGATATATCAATTATTTGTAATTCTGGTACATCTCCGTTTGGTGTAAAGTTTGCGAGCTGTGTTCCTTCTAGCATGTTTTCTCCTTGTCTTTCGTTTGGTTGTTGTTCAGCGTTTCTAAGCTGTTCTGCAAGTTCCGGGTTGGAAGCCTGTAACTCTTCTAGTAGTGCTGCATTGTCTTGTGCTTCATCACCCTGACGAATTTGGTAAATAACAATAACACTGGAAGCCACTGCTGTAATAAAAAACAGCATCGCTATAATAAAAGCAGCAACGCGTTGGTGCGGTTTGGCCATAACACTCCTTAATTAACTCTTATGCTCGTACTAGTATACCACTTGGGAAATGACTTACCAGCTAAATTCTGTCGGTAATTCTGGCCAACCGTCACGCATTGCTCGAAGTAGCTGCTCTTTCAGCTCCTCCGAACGAAACGGGTAATCATTCATATTTTTAAACGGTACCCAAAGTGGTTCATATTGATTATCAGTCGTAAGGTTCAAAAAAGCTTCTTCAGAATGCTTATCGAGGAACGGCTCGCCCTCAACATAACGACACAAAAAAACGTACTGATCACCAAACGGCTCAGGAGCATGTTCTATAAAAACTAATCTGGGATCGGCAATTTTGACACCTGTTTCTTCATGGACTTCACGCATTAAAGCTGTCTCAAGATTCTCGTCTTGTTCGACGCCTCCACCAATGAGTGTTCTATACTGATGACCAAATTTATTTCGATGCATAACGAGCAGTGCATCATCTTTGATTATTATTGCTCTGACTGATTGGCGCATTAGACTTTACTCCAGTAATTTTTAAACGCAATGCTTGCAAGAATATATGCGCCTACGAATAGTAGCAAAGAGGCGTTGACAGAAACAACAACGATAACACCAACAACGAGTCCAAAAATCCATAGTAACGCTTGCCTTCTTGAAGTCCTACTTCTTAGAGACTCAAGAAGTAGATAATAATACGGAAACGCCAGCATGACGAGGAATGTACTCGACAGCAATCCAAATATTATGGTGTACGCAAGTGGCTCCCAGAATGGGTCAGTCAATGCCAATGGCAGCAAAGCGACAACGGTTGTTACTGAAGTCGCAAGAAGTGGTCTAAAACGAAGTTTTGTAGCAGTCGCAATCGACTCAACTGCTGACTTACCGGTACGTCTCTCTTGGTTGGCATAATCAGTCAGCAATATTGCGTTGTTTACGGCAATACCAATGAGACCAATCAGCCCAACCTGAGCGAAGAAGCTTATGGCATTATTCGTAAAATACAGGCCGCCAAAAACACCAAACAAGCTGAAAGGAATCGCCAAGAATATTAGCAAAGGCTGAGCAAGTGATTTAAACTGCACCGCAAGCAACAAATACATAAGCAGCAGTGCTATAGGGAAAACAATAACTAATGAAGAAAATGACTCTGCGTTTTCTGACTCTTGGCCGAAATCATATGATATGTCATCTGGATTGAGAGGCGTATCAGCAAGATACTCAGCTGTAAGGGTTGCCTCAAGGTACTCTTGAGTTAATGCAAGTAAGGCAGAGGTATCGTCAGCATCGTACAAAGCTCTGACTTCTATGAATCGCCTGCCGTCATCACGAGCAACTGTGTTGATGTTTGCCACCTGAGTTTCAGTGATGTTAGCGGTAGAACCATCATTACGCTGCAAGGGCTGTGACTTAAGCAACTCCTCGATGTCGGAAGCAAGTGCGAGTATATCTTGCGGAGACTCAGTATACAATTGCATCTTAAAGGGATATTCCTCAACCGGTGGCCCTGAATCAAACTGTATCACTCGTATTGTCGCAATATCACGAGATATACCCATGTCGAGTGCGCCCTGCAATGATTCAAGAAGCTCTGGGGATTTTGTATCTCGAGTAGTAAACGGTGTTAGTTCGATTAAGGCATTTGAGGATCGTTCAGTAGACCGTGCAGTTGATCCATATATAACCCTCTCTATGTTTTGACCCAGCGCACTCGAAACTATCTTATTCACATCTTGCGCTACTGCCTCTGCTTCTTGGATATTGGTCCCTTCTGCATAATTTATTTGGAACCCCAATTGATTACTATCCTTCGTAGGTGGGAAAATATTAAAGCTCAGTCGAGTTGCAAAATAACCGCCCCCACCAACAAACAACAGGCTAAGAACAATGAAACTGAGTGAACGCAACATTGCTCGGTTTCGATGCTTTGTATGTAGTTCATGAATCCAATCTGATAATAAGTGCCCACACCACGCCTCTACACGACCGACTATGTTGTATCTAGAAATACTACTTGTCTTGGCATTGAGTAGTATCCCTCGCGAAAGAAACGGAATTAATGTTAATGAAAGCACGAGTGAGCTAATTAAAGCAATTATTACCGTGATCGGCAGTAGTCGTATAAACTCGCCCAAGACGCCACCAACAAAAGCTAGCGGCAAGAATACAAGAACAGTCGTCATTGTACCGGCAAAGCTTGCAGTGGCGACACGCTTTATAGCGTTCTTGATCGTGGTGGCACCTTTCGCATTCTTACGCCTTGAGCCATCAATAGCTTCGACAACTATCGTTGCGTCATCCACAAACAATCCGAGTGCAAGTACGAGGCCGAACAGCGTAATGGTATTGAGTGTAAACCCAATAACCCACAGCACGAGAATTGTAACGAGTACGACTGTAATCATGAATAATGCAGTGATAACCGACGCACGCCAGGTTATGAGCAATAGGCTTACAATAGCAACAGCGAGCAAGCCACCGAGTAGATTGGATTGCAGAGAGCTTATTTGAGTCGATATTGTGTCAGCGACATCTGCACCAATTGCAGCAGCAAAATCTTTAGTATCAGCATTATAAGCAGCGACTAAATCTTTGCTTATGTTAGAAAGATCTATGGCGTCGATAGTGTCTACTTTGTTTACGCCAATATTAATAGCCTGAAAGAATCGGATAGCGTCGCCTTGCTTAATCCCAATTGAGCTAAATGACACCTGTCTTTCAGTTGTATTACCATTTTCAGGGTCAACAGAATTAGCCAGGAGTGGTTGCACCTCTGCTTCACGTATGTCCGGATGATTATTAAATACGGCAGCGAGCTCACTCGCAGCAGCCTGCAGTTCTGTATTATCTGCCCCAGACTCAACATATACAGATAGAATAAGATCGTACTGGTTCAAAAACTTCGAAGGGTCAATGCTTATTGGTGTTATAGATGCTTGCTCTGGTATATTTTGGGCTTGGTCGAGCGCTCGACTTACTCGCTCAAAAGCCAACTCTGGCGTCGTGTCACTATCAAAGAATACCGCTATTTGAGTAACATTTGCATTCGCAGATGACTGAACAGATTCCACACCTTCTATCGTTTTGGTTAGTTCGTATAACGGCTGAACAACTTCACTATCTACCCGATCTGCATCATCCACAAAATATGTAGCATTTATCAGTGTTAAGGGAAATTGTATGGGCGGGAAACCTTCTCGTTTAATAAATGTGGTGTATGTAAGTGCGCCCAGCGTTAGCAACACAATCCATACTGCACACACGATCTTCCAATGATTGAAAAATAATAAAGCAAAACGCTGTACGAGCGATAATCGCTCATTCAACCCTGTCTTTTTTTCATATGATTTCAATATATTCCCTTTACTGGAGTAGTATGCTTTATTCAGCCAGTTATCTCAAATTTTTTGAGCTGTCGCACTGTTTTATCGTTCTGGTTATCACGCTGTAGATTAAGTAGTTGCTGATAGACTCCCCCACTTACTGCCAGTTTCCTCGGCGAACCTATCTCATCAATTCTGCCATTCTTAAGTGTCACTATTTGATCAACTTTTTGGATAGTACTTAGCCTGTGGGCAATGATTATTGTAGTTCTTCCTTCCATAAGTCTTGCCAGTGCCTCTTGCACCAAAGCTTCTGATTTACTATCAAGGCTGCTTGTAGCTTCATCTAACATAAGAATCGGTGGATTTTTGAGTATTGCACGAGCAATTGCAATGCGTTGCTTTTGGCCACCAGAAAGCTTAAGACCTCGTTCACCGATTTCTGTTTTATAGCCATCAGTAAACTTTGAAATAAACTCATGGGCATTAGCTGCTTTTGCAGCTTTTAGTACTTGTTTTTCAGAAACACCAGGGTTTGCGTAGGCTATGTTCTCATACACGCTTCCGCTAAAAAGAGCTGGGTCCTGAAACACAACACCAATTGAGCGACGCAACGAGTCAAAACTCACCAACTGTATGTTCTGACCATCGATTGTGATTATTCCTTTTTCCGGTTCATACAATCTAAGTATCAGATTCGTGAGTGTCGTTTTCCCTTCTCCACTCTCGCCCACAAGCGCCACTTTAGTTCCGGGCTCAATCGTAAGTGAGATATTTTTAAGCACTGGTTGTTTTGTGTCGTAACTAAACGATACATCTTGAAACTCCATTGCTCCATTTGTCACTACAAGCTCACTCACGCCTGTTTTTTCTGCACCAAACGGACGCTCATCCATAACTGCAAAATAATCCTTACTATCACTAATCGCTCGTTGAGTTCTATCTATAATGAAACTAATGCTAAATATAGGAATCCGAATGAGCATAGCGTATTGGATTAGAAGAACCATTTCACCAATTGTGTAGACACCGCGACCTGTTTCTATAAAAATGTACATAAACACGAGTAAAAATATGAGGTTTAAAACAACTCGTCTGGCGATGTCTTGTTTGTGCCAGTACGTACTCTGCGGCTTTGTGGTATTTACTACTTTACGGTAACGATTTCCAAAAAGCCTCAGTTCACGAGCTTCCTGCACAAAGCTCTTCACATCCTTGACCTGCGTTATCGATTCAGCAAAACGCCCACTTGCAATGTCCAGATCCTCATTAATCTTCGTTTGATATTTTTGCCATGTATTACTTGTCTTAGCCGTCATATAAATAAAAATTGGGTATAGACTTGCCAGCATTAAAGCAACCTGCCAGGAGTAAAATGAAATGATTATGAGTGAAAATACGGTACTGAAAATAAACTGCAAGAAGTTATTGCTCATCACCTGCAAGAAATCACCAATTTGGTTAATACCTCTACTCATCCGATTAATGATCTTACCTGATAGTTCTTGGTCAAAATAACGCTGTGGCAGTGTCATTAGATGCGAGTAATAGCGCTCGCTCATAAGCTGCTTTACCCGAATGCCCATCATGTCACCAATGTGACCAGATATATTACTTATGATCGTTTGCCCAAAATCAGTTAAAAATATAAGTCCCGCAAACATCGCAACCAGTGAAAGATTAACGTCGGCGCCTTCAAGTCCTCGCGTAAATTCATCTATCGCGGCTTTTGTAAGCAGTGGCTGAAGCTGGCTCATGAGAGCTAGTAGAATTGTAAAAATAGATATGCTTACATAGAGCTTTCTGAGCTCTTTCGTAAACTTAAAAATACGCCAAATATGTTTCATAGCCTAAATAAGCGTAGCATGGCTCTACGTGCTACGTCGCATTACTTTTCCCTGAATGCACAAGTATTTGTGCGCTCGGGGAGAAGGACAGGTATGTAATATATGGAAGGGAGCGGGGTCGTGGTGCATGGATACTTCCAGCATTTGCAGCAGAAGCTACACCACGACCTACCGCCTCACCTTGCTGGGCAGTCTCTCTTGTGACCGTCAGTACATGCATTGCATGTAACCCGTGACAGCCCACCGAAAGAACCACGCCCAGCCTTACCTCCGCATCGAGTACAACAGCCATTACAGCTCTTGCGACCCATATTAAGTCACCTCCTTAGCGATAGTATCGGACGGGGGAAGCTTAGAAGAGAGCACTCCAAGCATTAAGCTCGGCTCAGGAGTAGTGAGACTTTCTCACTGGCGCATACGCTCGCGGCGAAACGTCGCAGCTCACTCTCTTCAGGGCGAAAAGTTCAAGAAGACACACGTTCTGTCAGTTGAGGGGGGTGAACAACTGATTACTAGTGTGATGCCGGTTGGCATACTTTTCAGCCAAATTTATATATTACATACCTGTCAATGTACTTTAAACGGGAGTAACTCAACCGTAAAGTTATATTATTTTACAATATGATTGATTTTATAGCAATACGTATCATTTCAGATCTACCAACCACCGCCTCCACCGCCGCCACCGCCGCCGCCGGAAAATCCACCACCACCCGAGAAGCCGGAACTGCTTGAACTAGACTGTGGCGCAAAACTGCCACTCACCGTACTGACAGCTGAGCTAAGTGAACTTGCAAATACTGCACTGTTGAACGTTGTCATAGTCCCGCCTCCGTCATACCACTGTGGAGTCTCTCGTAGTATTCCTTCAAACTGCTTCGTCCATGATTTTTCAAGTTTTAATGCAACAGCATACGGAAGCAACTCTTCGTATAATTCAACGGTTTTTGATGGTAGAGCATAGGGCCTATCAACACTTTGCATTTTAGTAAACCTATTAAGTTCGGCAGTTTTTATATACACCTTAAGGCCCTGAATATGTTCATATGCTTCAACCCCCAACTGCGAACGCTTTTGCATGAGCAGCCCAAAACCTATGAGTGACAAACCTCCTGCAAATATACCTGCACTAAATCCCCATCCAAGAGGAAAAAAGAAACTGAAGGCCAACAAGGCTGAACCGAACGACACCATTGTGGTTTTCGCGTACTTCGGGTTGTTCTCAAAATATGTGTACGGTCCGCGTTCGGTCATGGATTTTGTGAGATGGTCACGAATCTCTATTACTTTACTTGTTGCATGTGCCTGATCAATGGCGTCTGCGTCTATGCTCATGCCCACTTTATTGGACTTAAATATTATGTTCAGCACATCCTTTTCGTGTTGTTTTAATGCCGTGTAGTCATTGTTTTTTAATTCAAAGCTAAATTTTTGAGATGTAAAAATACCCAATGATTTTTTTTCGCTTTGATGGATAATAATATACCCTCTCACAGCTAAATCAATTATTGTTGCTGCTAAATCATGAGTATCTACTGAATAGTCGTCGATCAACCCTACTTCTGCAGGACTTAACCCTGCGGGTGGTTTAAACTGAGGTACAATTGTACCTCGACCTTTTAGGTCTTTGCCCTTTTTAAACCAGTGCACAAAAGAGCCAATAAAAATCAACGGAAACAATAATAACCCTGCAATCTGTAAAGCGTTATCACGAATTCTGTCATTCAAAGTTAACGGTGCAAACATCCCGTCGGCTACACCTGCAACAACTGTCAAATTTTCACCCGCACTGAGTGGTCTCGTAGTCTGAAAAGCATACCCTCGTTCAGTTTCCTGAATGGTACATTCCGATGCAGATGATCCTTGAATTCCGGTGAAACAAAGCGCATCAGGAACGCCGCCACTATTCCAGTTTTCAGGAAACACTACTTCACCGTTCACTGATTCAATCGTCTGTTGCCAACCAGTGCCATTTATATCCCAATACCATTGTGGCTGATCATCTAGAATTGCAATAATACGTTCAAGTTCGTAGTTAATAGTATACGCATGATTGCCAGTTATAGTGACGTCAGGGTTTCCTATTCTAATGACAGTGCTGTCACCCCGTGAGTACGTTGTGAACTGCTCAGTTTGATCATTTCGTTTTACTTCGGTGACGTTTAGCTGCAATGAGTTTCCTTGAAATTCTTTTGGAATAGCACGTTCAATCCCACGATTACGACCATTAAATGTAAGTGTAATTTTTTCTTGTACTTGCATTCTACCGAGCGGGACGTCGTTTATAATTTCATACTCTCCATTGAAGTCACGAATTACAAAATTGTTGACATCACTTTGAGCTGCAACAGTCCCTGAGAAGACAACCATTAGAACAATCGCCGTTGAGAGTATTTTTCGAATCATGAAGTTATTGTAAATTATATTCAAGTATCAAACTAGAAACAAAAGAAGTAAATCCTATATTCGAGTGGTACCTAATACACGTTCGGTAGTACTGCTAATTGCTGTACAGATGTCGGACATCTCTTGGGTAGTCATAGTTTTACGGTAGTCAGCTGCCCAGACACGAAACGTAAAGTGAGTAAAGCCTTCATTATGATACACATCTCGGGGTAGTAACCTGAGAATCATATTTTCACCAAGCTCTGAGAGGGTGCTCTGGGCAGTTTCATGTACTTGGCTGTAAGGAACACTATCTTCAACACGAAGCGTGATGTCTTGCCATACTTTAGGGAATCTTGGCAATGGTTCATACTTTGTCTTTTGTACGTGCTGCAAAAGCACCGTGGTATCAATCTCAAAGCCTGCAGTATGCACAGGAAGTTTTAGTTTTTTAAGCATGTCTTGGCTGTATTCACCAACCTCACCCAATACAGTACCAGCCACTACTACAGTGCCGGAACGTCCCTTCGCGTACATGCGGATGTTTTGCTCGGTGTTTTCATCATATTTATGAGCGTCTGAAAGCTCTATTGAATACGGAACCCCAAGCGTAGAAAGCAGTGACTCTAGGTAAGTTACTGCTTGATAATATGGTGCTCCTTGGTATTTTCGCGATGCAGTTTTATCATCTGCCGCAACGATAAATCCAAGTCGTTCAAACTCATATGGAACTTCAGGTTCAGCAGGATCATACACTCCTTTAATGTGAGTTTTACCTATCTCGAATAGTGCAAATTCATTGTCATCAGTTGGACGAATATCGTCCGCACGAATATTTGCGTGAACTTTTTCTAAGAGACTTGGCGTGATAGACATACGGTAATACTGAAGCCCTGGACTTAAAGCGTTTGTAATCATAAAAGCTTTTTCAGTACTTTGACCGGCAGCTTCAATAAGCTTGCTGTTCACAAAACTATACGTTACAACTTCGTTGGCACCAAGACGAGACAAAACTTCTCTAAGAAGACGCTTAAATTCGAGTTTTTCATCCCGGGACACAGGAGAAATACTTCTGATAGGCAGGATAACATCCAACTTCCCATAACCATGGAGGCGACCAACTTCTTCAACGATATCTTCAGGAATTGAGATATCCGTTCGCCAGAATGGCGGTGTTATATGTAGCGCACCATGAGAGCCGTCTTGTACGTTAAACTCAACATTCGAAAGTAGGGCTTTCATGACCTCTGCTTCAAGAACTAACCCCAACCGACTATTAATAAACCCAGGCGATACAGTAACACTGGTATTACCTATTTGTTTTGAGCCTTCGTCGAATAATTCACTTGCAGGTTCAGCACCACTTACATACGTAACTGTAGTGGCTGCTTCTTCAATTATGACATTATTTTGCAGTGCGCTTTGGCCTTTATTAAACCGAGATACCGCATCGGTAAACAAACCGTATTGCATACTAGTGCGGCGGATCGCATACATGTCGAAGCTAGCGCACTCAAGAATAATATTCTTAGTCGAATCATCTACTTCCGTGTCACTACCACCCATTATGCCGCCAACCCCTATTGCCTGCGAATCAGTTGCAATAACTGCCGAGTTACCCGATATCATGTAGTCTTTGCCGTTCAGTAGTCGCAACCTGTCATTGTTAGCCTTACGTGCAATCAATGTCGGTACTTCGCCACTTAATTTTGCGACTTTGTCGTAATCATACGCATGAAGAGGTTGTCCAGTAAGCACCATAAGATAATTCGTTACATCAACAATGTTGTTAATTGGCTTAATCCCAACTCTTGCCAGGTAACTCTGGATAATAAACGGGCTTGGCTTGATTGTAGTGTCCGCCATAACAACTGCCATGAAACGTGGTACAAGTTCTGGTGCTTCATTTTTTACAATCAGAGGGAGCTGTTTTTTGCCAGGCTTCGCACGGTTGAGGGACTGCAAATACCATGGTGGGCTTACAAATTTCTTACCAGAAATTCCCGCAATCTCGCGAGCAACGCCTAAGATCCCAAAACAGTCCGGGCGATGTGTAAACATTTTATTTTCTATATCAATAACGTAATCGTTCAGCTCGTAGGTTTCCGCAAAACTAGCGCCTGGGTTACTACTTATATCTACTTCAAGTATGCCGTCATGGTCATCACCAATGCCAAGTTCATGTGCACTTGCAAGCATACCGTTACTCATAACACCTCGTAGCTCACGGGATCCAAGTACGAACGGATCAGAATCAAACGTATTCGGAACCGTTGATCCAGGTGGCAGCCACGCGACAAACATGCCTTTACGTACATTAGGTGCACCGCACACAACCTGGATTAGTCCTTTTTTA
>JBGTLD010000022.1:0-1675 GCA_041744275.1 Saccharimonadales bacterium (SeqCode)
GACAGATCTAGATCTTGGCCACTACGAGCGGTTCTTGGACCAGGAGCTAACGCAAAGTAGCTCACTTATGACAGGCCGAGTGATACACAAAGTAATAGAAGACGAGAGAAGTGGTAAATACTTAGGTAAAACAGTGCAGTATATTCCGCACATCACTGAAGCTTTGCAAGCAGAGATTAAGTCGGCTTCAGAGGGTTTTGATGTCCATATTGCAGAGATTGGTGGTACCGTTGGTGATTATGAAAGTTTAGCCCTTATTGAAGCCATACGTGAATTTGCGTTTAAGGTAGGTCGAGAACACTGCGTGTTTGTACATGTTGTGTATATGCCGTATCTCGGTGCAAGTAAAGAAGTAAAAACTAAGCCTGCACAAAATGCTGTTCGTGAACTCAGAGGCTTTGGGATCGTACCTGACATACTCGTAGCTAGAAGCGAAAACACGGCTCCTCAGTCTGTAATTTCTAAGCTCAGTTTATTTAGTGGCGTTGCTCCCGAAGCAATTGCGCTACTGCCAAATGCCTCGAGTATTTATGAAGTACCATTAACACTGGAAGACACAGGTATTGCATCGGTTATCGCTAAGCAACTGAATCTAAAAGTAGGCAAGTCAAATCTCAAAAAATGGCGATCAATGGTTTCTCAGGCAACAACCCAACAAAAAGATACAGTGACGGTGGGCGTGATCGCGAAATACATGGATAACCAAGATACCTACATGTCTGTCTTTGAGGCACTCAGAGCTGCAGCGTGGTCAAACCATGTAAATATCTCCATAAAATGGATTAATGCAGAAGAGTTAGCTAAATCACCGAAGGCAAAACAGCAGCTCGCGAAATGTGACGGTGTTGTGGTTCCTGGCGGATTCGGCGTGAGGGGTGTTGAAGGCAAAATTGTTGCGGCAACCTATGCATTGAAGAATAAGGTTCCGTATCTAGGGCTTTGTCTGGGCATGCAAGTCATGGTTATTGCTGCGGCTCGCCGATCGGGTTTAAAAGATGCGCATTCTACTGAGTTTGACCAAAATACCGAATACCCTGTGATACACACTATGGAAGACCAAAAGGGCAAAGAAAATACCGGCGGCACCATGCGGCTCGGTGATTACAAATGTGCAATTGAAAAAGGTAGCCTGGCGCACAAAGTATATGGAACCACCAAGATTGACGAACGGCACCGGCACCGTTATGAATGTAATAATACCTATCGTGACCGATACAAAGACTGGGGGATTAAGCCCGTCGGGATTAATCAACAAAATGATCTAGTTGAAATCGTGGAGGCCATTGACCACCCGTTTATGATTGCAAGCCAGTTTCACCCAGAATTTAAGTCGCGTCCAGATAGGCAACATCCTTTGTTTGACGGATTTATAAAAGCATTGCAAAAACCGACAAAATGAGTTATCATAAGCGTTATGAATGACACAAACCAAAACATGAAGAAAATATTATTAGTAGAAGACGACGATGCACTCGCAAGTGTGTATCAAACGCGTCTAGAAGCAGAAGGCTTTAGTCTAAGGCGAGTCCCGAACGGGGAAGATGCATTAGCCGCAGCGCTTGAGTACCTGCCAGACTTGATCTTGCTTGATGTGATGATGCCAAAAGTAAGTGGCTTTGATGTGCTCGATATCTTACGTAACACTCCAGATACAGCCAACGTAAAGATTATTATG
>JBGTLD010000023.1:0-11626 GCA_041744275.1 Saccharimonadales bacterium (SeqCode)
ACAGCACCGAACAGGGGAATGCGAATGGTAAGCTTTGCTCATGTTGTTGACGTCGTTGAAGCTGTCGTACTGGCCATCACTGAAGCCGAACGGGTATCGGGTGTGCAGATTCATCGAGCCACAGTAAACATAAACGGCTCTCATGTCAGCGGCATGGACTCTCGGGGCGTTATTGCTATCAGTAGCGCCAGTAAGGAGATTACTGCCGAGGACCGCTTGCGCGTTGAAGAAGCGGCGACAATTGTCCAGTTACCTGCAAACAGAGAAATCATTCAGGTCTTTGCAAAAAACTATCGTCTTGATGGTCAAGATAACATCAAAGATCCTCTTGGTATGCATGGTGTCAGGCTCGAAGTCGATACACATATCGTCACAACGGCAACACCTAACTTACGAAACGTTCAGACGGTACTCGATAAGTCCAAGGTCACACCGACACACTTTACGGTTGCTAGCCTTGCGGCTGCCGAGGCGGTTTTGAATCGTCAGCAAAAAGAATCAGGAACGTTACTCCTCGATATCGGTGCTGGGACAACAAACATGGTTGTTATAGAAGATGGAGAGGTGCAACATGTTGCAGTACTACCAATTGGCGGTCTGCATATTACAAATGATCTCGCAATTGGACTCAAGACTGATCTTGATATTGCCGAAAAGGTAAAAGTTACGCATGCAAGCTTGCAATCGCCAACGCGCACACTCGCACATGTGACGCACGATGGTGTTGATCACCGGTTTGAAACCGCAGATATACACATGATCACTGAAGCTCGCGTAGAAGAGCTCTTAGAATACGTAGACAAAGAGCTACATGCTATTGGCCGTTCTCGAAAGCTTCCTGGAGGGGTCGTTATTGTTGGTGGTACCGCAAAGCTTCCAGGGCTTGCTGACTTCACAAAAGAGAAGTTGCAGCTCGCAGCACGTCTTGGTAGTTTGCAGCCTATGGGTGGCCTGATAGATACCGTACAGGACACATCATATGCCTCTGCAGTCGGGCTTATGATTTTGGATATGTTACTCATGCCAAATGACGCTACTGCTAAAGGTATGCCAAACCAAGGTGTATTTGGCATGGTTGATGGTTTACTAAAACGCTTTAAAAAGTCATAGAGAGAGCTACCGGGCATTGCTCCTGGTATGCTATACTCCATGCTATAAACCGAGGAAGAGAAGGATTCACACATGCCGCAAGTCGCCCCTGCAATTGAGACATTCGCACGTATTAAAGTTATAGGTGTTGGTGGCGCTGGTGGTGCCGCTGTTAATCGTATGATTGAAGCAGGCGTAGACGGTGTTGAGTTTATCGTTGTAAATACTGACGCACAGGCACTCCATCACTCACTTGCTCACAAAAAAATCCACATCGGGAGCGAAGCTACCAAAGGTCTTGGCGCCGGAGCAGATCCTACTAAAGGCCAAATGGCTGCAGAAGAGTCAATCAGCGATATTAAAGAGATTGTCGAAGGCGCTGATATGGTGTTCATTACGCTTGGCGCTGGCGGTGGGACAGGAAGTGGCGCTGGTCATGTTGTTGCAAAAGCTGCCAAAGAAGCTGGTGCGCTTGTCGTAGGGTTCGCAACAAAACCATTCGCATTCGAGGGTGAAAAGCGCCGCAAGAATGCAGAAACTGCTATTGGAAATCTTCGAACATCCGTTGATACACTTATTGTGATCCCAAACGATCGCTTACTTCAAACAATCGATCGACAAACACCACTCCTCGAGGCCTTCAAGGTCGCCGATGACGTACTTCGTCAGGGTGTACAAGGAATATCCGACCTCATAACAGTACATGGTCTTATAAACTTGGACTTCGCAGATGTAAAAGCCGTTATGAGTAGTGCAGGCTCAGCACTTATGGGGATTGGTCGTGCAAGCGGCGAAAACCGATCCGTAATGGCTGCACAGCAAGCGGTAGAGTCTCCACTTCTTGAGGTTTCTATAGATGGTGCACGCGGAATTCTCTTCAATATTATTGGTGGTAGTGACATGTCGATGCATGAGATCAACATGGCTGCAGAAACCATTACTGCCGCTGCAGATCCCGATGCAAACATTATATTCGGTGCAACCATTAACCCTGACCTTGAAGATGACATTATTATTACTGTTGTTGCAACTGGGTTCGACGCAGCATACTTTAATAGTAGGGTCACTCCCTCTATTGAGCCAGTAGCTGTCACAAGCTCACCCGAACCTGCCCCTACCGTGTCTATCAAACAAGACGATACATTCATGAAAGATATGGACATGGATCTTGATACAAAGAAAGACGACGACGATGATTTCAAGAATGCCAAGCCAATGCCAAACATATGGACAATGGACGAGCCGAGTAAAGACAACGGATCACCTGCGCAAGCAATAACCGGTTCAGTAGAAGACGAACTTGAAAAGCCATCATTCCTCAGAAGATTAAAACTCAAGCGAGACCAAGACAAAAAAGATGAATCAACAGATACAACTGACGATTCAGACGGTAAATAATACACCGTTATTTTCTTGCAAAACGCTATAGCTAGCGTTACGCTTATATACAAGACACTATATGTAGTAGGTGCATAGAGGAAGTCAGCACATTAAATGAATAAAAATAGTATTCTTTAATCCTCGCAACAGTGTAGTTGTAGAGGTTAAATAGTCTGAAAGGAGACATCACATGAAGTGTCATCAGTGCACTTTAGGCGATACAAAAGTTATCGAATCTCGTGATGCAGCTGACGGCGAAGCAATTCGCAGACGTCGCGCCTGTCCAGAATGTCTACATCGTTTTACGACCTATGAGCGAGTCGAGCGACCCCAAATAATTGTTATCAAAAACAATGGTAACAGGGAATTATTTAACCGCGAAAAGCTACTCTCTGGGCTCTATAGGGCTTGTGAAAAAACAAACGTTGGTAGTATGCAACTTGAGCGTCTCGTCACAGATATCGAAAACGAGATACATGCGTGTGGCGAGCAAGAAACGCAGTCCAGTACCATAGGCGACATGATTATGACTCGATTGAGTATCTTAGACGAAGTCGCGTACGTGCGGTTTGCAAGTGTATACAGGCGCTTTACGGACATTGCAGGTTTTGAACGAGAACTTATCCAGATCCGCGATAAGAAAATAAACAGAGCTCACTAACATCAACAGATGTTAACGTGCTTTCCATATAGTTTAAGCCTTATTGAGCTACTTGGAGAGCACGAGTGCAAAAGTCATGAGAGACGATAAAGCACACGAACTCTAACAAACATACTTAATTAACTAAAAGAGGGGCTTTCTAGGCTCTATACGTCTCAAAGCAAGACAGCTAGCTTAGAAAGTAGGAGGCAATATGGCACAATCAACAATCCTGGGTCGCAGGAGACTTTTTACAGACCCAAAGACTAAGGGCTACGATAAGCTCAAGTGGGTAACGAGAGATTCAGTCATTATGAATCCAATGACTGGCAAGCCAGTCTTTGAACAGAAAGATGTAGAGTTTCCAGAAGGCTGGTCACTCAACTCTATAAACATCGTTGCGCAGAAGTACTTTTCGGGTACACCAGGTACAGCTGAGCGCGAAGCAAGTCTAAAGACTCTCATAAACAGAGTTGTCGATACGATCACTCGCCAAGGCGTCCAAGAAGGTTACTTTGAAGCGAATGAAGAAGCCGAAGATTTTTGCGAAGAACTCAAGTACATCCTTGCAACCCAGCGAGCAGCCTTTAACTCACCAGTGTGGTTTAATATTGGTGCGCTCGAGCGAACGCAGCAAGCAAGTGCTTGTTTCATCGTCTCGGTTGATGACACAATGCCATCTATCCTTAACTGGTACCGTGAAGAGGGAATGATATTCAAGGGCGGTTCAGGTTCAGGCATAAATGTCAGTACTATTCGATCCTCTAAGGAAAAGCTCGGTAAAAGTGCAGGATCAGCTTCTGGGCCCTTAAGCTTTATGCGTGGTGCCGATGCGTCTGCAGGTGCTATAAAAAGTGGTGGTAAAACAAGACGTGCTGCCAAAATGGTTATCTTAAACGCTGACCACCCAGACATTGAAGAATTTATATGGTCAAAAGCTCGAGAAGAGCGAAAAGCACGTGACTTGCAAGCTGCTGGTTGGGATATGAGCCTTGACGGACGCGATATTCACTCTGTGCAGTATCAGAATGCAAACAACTCTATGCGTGTTAGTGATGAGTTCATGGAAGCTGTTGAATCAGACGCAGACCACCACTTGAAGGCTGTAACAGACGGCAGTGTCGTTGGAACCATGAAAGCTCGCAACCTCATGCGTCAGTTCGCAGAGGCAGCTTGGGAATGCGCCGATCCTGGAATGCAGTTCGATACAACGATTAACAAATGGCACACAACACCAAATGCAGGTCGTATTAACGGGAGTAATCCATGCTCAGAGTACATGCACCTCGACAACTCAGCATGTAACCTTGCGTCACTGAATCTCCTAAAGTACCTCAACGAAGATGGTTCATTTGACATCGAAGCCTTCACGCACACCGCTGAGCTTATTTTTACAGCTCAAGAGATCCTTGTTGGCTACAGTGAATACCCAACAGAGAGAATTGACAAGAACGCACGTGCATACCGAGCACTCGGTATTGGCTACGCAAACCTTGGTGCACTCCTTATGGCTCAGGGTTTACCATACGATTCAGAGGAAGGCCGTGCGCAGGCTGCTGCAATTACGGCGCTCCTTACAGGTCAAGCATACGCAACAAGTGCACGAATCGCGCACCGAGTTGGACCATTCGCCGGATTCCACAAGGACCGCGAGGGTATGCTCAACGTACTGGCAATGCACCGCGCAGAAGTATCAAACATCGATGCCAGCCTCGTTTCTGAAGATCTACTGAGTGCTGCAGCAACGGTGTGGGATGAAGCTGTTGAACTTGGGAAGCGCTACGGCGTTCGTAACTCTCAGGCAAGCGTACTTGCGCCAACAGGAACCATTGGACTTATGATGGACTGCGATACCACTGGTGTCGAACCAGACTTGGGTCTTGTGAAGGTTAAAAAACTGGTTGGTGGTGGTACCATGAGCATCGTAAACCAAACAGTGCCACGTGCGCTCAAGGCACTTGGCTACGACAAGCAGCAAGTTAGCGAAATAGTTGCTTATATTGATGTTGAAAAGACAATACTAGGTGCGCCACACCTTAAAAAGTCTCACGAAAACGTGTTTGCGTGTTCTATGGGTGACAACGCTATCCACTACATGGGTCACGTGAAGATGATGGCTGCTGTGCAACCGTTCATCTCGGGTGCGATCAGTAAGACAGTGAACCTCCCTGAGACTGCAACTGTTGAAGACATTGAGCAGCTGCACATCGAGGCGTGGAAAATGGGAATCAAGGCAATTGCTATTTACCGAGATAACTGTAAGGTTGCCCAGCCGCTTTCAATGGCGAAGAAAGAGGGTGCAAAAGCCGACGCTCCAGCTTCATTAACTGAAGCGTTGAATGACAAGATTATGGTACGTGGTGCAGTACGCCGCGAAATGCCAAGAGTTCGTACCGCGAAGACATTCTCGTTTACGGTGGCTGGTAGCCATGGGTATGTAACGGTTGGTGAATTCGAAGACGGCACACCTGGAGAAGTATTCCTCCGTATCTCTAAGCAGGGTTCCACGCTTGCTGGAATTATGGATGCGCTTGCAATCTCAATTAGTCATGGACTCCAGTACGGTGTACCGCTAAAGAGTTATGTCAAAGCATTTACGAGTATGTCATTCGCCCCATCAGGTATAACTGACGACCCGGACATCCGAACAGCAACTTCTTTGGTTGACTACATTGTGCGCCGGCTTGCGATGAACTACCTATCATTCGACGATAGGCTTGAACTTGGCCTTGCATCAATTGATGACATGCTAGATCAACAAGCAAGTCTACTTGACGACACAGTCACAGAGGACGCACCAGAGCTCATAGTGTCAATCACCGAAGCGATCGAGATACCGCTTGTGAATGAGGATTCAAAAACCTTAAAGCAAGACGACACAGCGCCAATGTGTTACAGCTGCGGTAATCAGACGCAACGGTCTGGTAGCTGCTATGTGTGTACGAGCTGCGGCTCGACAACTGGCTGTAGCTAATGAGACACCCATGCGCGGCCCTCGCTAGCCAGCGAGGGACCTCCGGCTAGGGTTTCTCATCAGGCCGGGTAATTTTTACTCGGCTTGCTCTTCCCAAGAGGCGGATAAAACGGAGATTCGGAATAAATCCGAACTCCGTTTTGTTTTTTGTATAAATAAAGGCGTATTAAAAGATCATAGCCTGCTTTCAACTTTTGACGTTCTACTTTAAACTAATGCTTATGAAAGCCACTATTCTTTACCATCCAGAATCAGAGTTTAGTCGTTCGGTAGAAACATATGCAGAAGACTTTCGAAGAATTCGTAACAAACAGATAGATCTTGTGAATTTGGGTACCCGCGAAGGTGCTGAAATGGCAAGGCTGTATGACATTGTGAGCTACCCAGCGGTGCTCGTTATCAGAGACAATGGTGAACTCATGAAAGAGTGGCAGTCGTCGCAATTACCACTTATGAACGAAGTAGTTGGGTATCTCGAGTAGCGTCCCAGTTGCGTAATGCCCAACTTGACGTATAATTTGAGTGTACAAATGCATTTTGCACAAGGGTGCAAATGAGTGGCTATCACCCACGAATGCAGCAGAAGGAAACCGCCACAAAGGAAGTAGAATCTGCCGGCCGAAGCTCCGTAATAGCTGTAATTAAGCGTTTTAAGGCATCTTAAAGCAAGCTGGATGGTACCGTCCTGAATCACAGGACTCCAGCAAGCACAGTATTAAGGTGTCTTTTTTGATTTTTAAGGAGTAGTCATGAAGTATAAAAAAGGAACACGGCGACGAGCATTAGAGTATGAAAAAGACCTCATTTCGTACTGGAAGAAGAATCAAACGTTTGAAAAGTCGGTAGAACAGCGTCCGGCTAGTAACTCATATGTATTTTACGATGGTCCGCCATTTATATCGGGTGTGCCACATCATGGGACACTCCTCAGCTCAATTATTAAAGATGTCGTACCTCGCTATCAAACAATGCAAGGCAAGCGTGTTGAGCGTGTATGGGGTTGGGATTGTCATGGGCTGCCAGCAGAGCGCTATACAGAGAAGAAGCTGGGTATTAATTCCCGTGAAGAAGTCATCAATTACGGTATTGAGGAGTATATTGTTGCCTGCCGAGAAAACATGGTGCAGACTAGCGGCCTCTGGGAAGATACTGTCGATAGAATCGGTAGATGGGTTGATTTTAAGGGTGCCTACAAAACCATGGACAAAGAATACATGGAATCTGTGTGGTGGGCATTCAAGACATTGTATGAAAAGGGCAAGATCTATGAAGGCGAAAAAGTGCTCATGTACTGTACGCTTGACGCCACACCGCTCAGCAAGGCAGAAGTCACCATGGACGCTGGAGCCTACCAGGACATCACCGACCCAAGTGTGTATGTGAAGTTCAAGCTCACCGACAGAGACGCCTATTTGCTTGCCTGGACAACGACGCCATGGACGCTTCCCGCAAATACGGCAATTGCGGTTCACAAAGACGTGACGTATGCAGAGGTATCGGTTGCTGGTGAAACACTTATCCTAGCCAAAGAGTTACTTAATAAGGTGTTAACAGATGAAAAGCACAACGTTGTAGACTATACAATCGTGCAAGAAATCAAAGGGTCTGAGCTGGTAGGGGTTTCTTACGAGCCACTGTTTGTAGATCGTGGTCAAAACGCCCACAAGGTATGGAGTGCTGATTATGTGACAACAGAAAGTGGCTCTGGCATCGTACACCTTGCACCTACCTACGGTGAAGAAGATTTTGCACTCGCAAAAGAAAAAGGTTTTCCGGCAGTACACGTGATAGATGAGAATGGTGTATTCACTGAAGGCGACTGGGAAGGTAAAAACGTTTGGGAGATTAACAAACAGATTGCAAAAGACCTAAAAGAGCGTGGTCTTGTATGGAAGATCGACTATATTCGGCACAGTTATCCGCACTGTCACCGCTGTGGCACTAAGCTTATGTACCGAGCGCACCCAAGTTGGTTTATGGATATCGACGGCCAGCGCGGCAAAATGCTCGAGAAAAACGGTGATATCAACTGGTTCCCAGCTCATATAAAACATGGCCGATTTGAGAAAACTATGCAGCAAGCACCAGACTGGAATATCTCGAGGGATCGCTTCTGGGCGACTGCGATGCCGGTATGGAAAGGTATCGATGACAACGGTACAGAACATGTAAAAGTCATAGGGAGCTACGCAGAACTGAAGGAATTATCGGGAGTAGAACTTGATGATTACCACCGTCCTTGGGTCGATGATGTAACATTTACAATAGACAGTGTGACATACACCCGTACCGACAAGGTAATGGACAGTTGGTTCGAGGCTGGCAGTATGCCATTTGCACAGTTCCACTATCCTTTTGAAAACAAGCAGAAGTTTGAAGATAATTTTCCCGGTGATTTTATCGTTGAATATATCGGCCAAGTTCGAGCGTGGTTTTACTATATGCATAGCATGAGTGTGGCTCTCTTTGGTGAGAATTCATTTAAGAATGTGATTGTCACTGGGAATGTTGCCGGTAATGATGGCCGAAAAATGAGCAAAAGCTATGGTAATTTCACCGATCCGAACGAGTTGATGGATCAGTACAGCGCTGATAGCTTGCGGTTCTTACTTATTCAGAGCCCACTGCTCAACGGTGAGGATTTTGCCTTGCAAGACAAAGATGTGGGTGACATAGCCCGCAAACTCACCATGATCTGGAATATGTACGATTTCTTTACCATGTACGCAGAGGTAGACAACTGGGAATGGGACGGAGAATTAAGCGACCCATCACAAGAGTGCACCAATCCACTCGATCAGTGGATTATTAGTCGCTTGCATCAGTTAGTGCAAGAAGTAGAGCAACATATGGACAACTATGATTTGCCAAATGCCGTGAAGCCAATCTTGCCTTTCATCGAAGACGCTTCGAACTGGTACGTACGGAGGTCAAGGCGCCGTTTTTGGAAATCAGGAGATGACGCCGACAAAAACATGGCCTACAGAACGCTCCACTACGTGCTGGTGCGGCTTAGCTACGTGCTGGCGCCATTTACGCCGTTCCTGGCAGAAGAACTGTTCCACAAGCTTACAGGCGGTGAGAGTGTACACCTAGAAGATTGGAAGTCTGCAGGCCATGTAAATGAGCTCGTAGTCAAAGACATGGAGCAGGTAAGGGAATACGTAAACCAAGGGTTATCCCTGCGTTCACAACATAGCCTCAAGGTCCGTCAGCCTCTCAAGAGCATTACCGTGCCAGAGCTTGGTACGTTCGTAGATGCAGAAGACATCCTGAAAGAAGAGTTAAACGTAAAGCAGGTGTTAATAGGGGACGAGCTTGTGCTTGATACAGACATAACGCCAGAGCTTAAGAGGGAAGGTCTCATGCGTGAAGTAATTCGACATGTGCAGAATGCTCGCAAACAAGCGGGGCTAAACGTCGACGACCGCATACTATTGTCGCTGCAGGCAGCTGATGCAGAACTTACAGAGGCGGTAAATGAACATGCGAACCTTATTGCATCTGAAACGCTCGCCCAGGATATTCTAGACTTGCCAGAAGCTGAGTTTTCTACAGAGGTGAAGATTGATGCAGCTGAGTTGACTATTCGTTTGTCTAAGGTGTAGGTGTTTAGCTTCTTTTCAAGAAGCAATCTGTTGTTCCATTTTTGCTCCACCAAAAACGGAACCCAAAAAAGTGGCAGTCGCGCTCCCTGAACATACTGAACCATGCACCACCTATTGTTCGCACTGGCACAATGCAAGCATCCCCATTTATATTTAGGATTAAATGGGGCAAGTGCCAGCTAGACTCGAACAATAGCTGACATAGTTCATCTGTCAGGCAGAGCCTGGAACAAGACCAAGGAACTTCGTGATTCTCTAACACAACGGCTCGCCGTCGTGTATTAAAACTATTTATTCCTTGGTCTTGCCCAGGCTCTCCGGAACCGATGGTGCTCATCAGTTCGTAACCGGATAGAGCCGATACTTGCCCAAATTCCATCTAAAATTAATGAATTTGGGATGCTTGCCATTGTATCGGTGCGGTTATGAGCTGGTATGAGTACCAATCGTGTTTCTGGAGTCGCCTGCTGCTTCTTTGGTTACTTTCTTTGTCAGTACAAGAAAGTAATAGGGATTTGTTTCTTTGAAAAAGGAAGATTTAACCGTTTTGCAGAGATAAAATGGAGAGGGCTACACCCTGCAGGGTGATGTCGGAATATAGTTACGAGTAGATTTAAAAAGTAAATTACTCATGAAAGTTTATACTCTGCTTTGACAATATTCTTTATCTCTGTTAATATCTTTTGGTAACTAAATATAACTACGAGTAATTCAGATGAAAAAAGCAGTCATAGCAACAGGTGGCAAACAATATCTCGTCACCGAAGGCGAAACACTAGAAGTAGAACTCCTCAACAATGCAGAGGGTACATCTGTATCTTTCGTGCCTCTTATGGTAATCGACGGCGATAAAACGCTTGTTGGTGCACCAGAGCTTGCAAAAAATGCTGTAACAGCAGAAATTATTGACCCAGAGGCCAAGGCAGACAAAGTAACTGCGATTCGCTACAAGCCGAAGAAGCGCGTGCACACAGTACGTGGTCACCGCCAAAAGCACGCAGTGCTCAAAATCACCAAGATTTCATAGCATATATCAAACTGCCTGTGGAAAACTACATGTGTACGCATGTAGTTTTTGTTTATTCGTAGTATTTAATACAATTATAGTTATCTGCAGAGTTACTACATGAACAACGCAACTATATTCTTAGAAATGTATTTATTACAACTATAAAGGGGTGAAACTAAATAGAATTATACGTTTTTTGGTATGAATACTTTTTGTGTTCATAAACTGTTGATAAATTACTCTTATGCATAGATACTATAGCTAAGGTTTCAAGCGAAGCCCCACAACAAAACGGTAAACACGCAAAAAGCTAACAGCAAAAGTGCGTAAGACCGAAACAAAAACTCTCAAAAACAAAAATGAATACACCATATCCTTTAAGTAGGCCTACCTCACCCCGCAGCCCCAGATATATTCTCTGTGGGATTTTTTTGTTTTTTTTATTTGTCTTAGCCCCTCTCCTCTCCGTTGTATATACATATACGCGCCCATTCACCCCCGTCTCCGCAGCCCCTGCTACCACCCTTAACTTTCAGGCTCGCCTCGTCACAGGTTCTGGTGCCATTGTTCCCGATGGTAACTACAACGTGGTATTTAACATCTACGAAGATCTCACTGGAGGCACATCACTCTACACTGAAACCTGGAGCACTGGCACCTCCCCAGTAACCGTCCGTGCCGGTTACCTCAGTGTTTACCTTGGTACGCACAACAACACTCTCATGTCTCTTGACTGGACCGATGACAAGTTCCTCACCATGAACGTCAACAACGACGGAGAAATGACCCCAAGACTCCGCATGACTGCCGTCCCATTCGCCTTTGCTGCAGAGCAGGCTAACAACAGCAACCAACTCCAGGGCAGAACAGCAGACCAATTCGTACAACTCAACCCAGGAGCCACTCCACAGACCACCAACACCACC
>JBGTLD010000024.1:0-18478 GCA_041744275.1 Saccharimonadales bacterium (SeqCode)
ACTCGAATCCTTGACGGGTCGCGAAGCGATGTCGAGGGTGAGAAATGCATGTGGCATTTTGCAAGGCGACTTTCCGATGCAAACTGTGTTTGCAATCGTGAAATCGCGGGGTCGCAGAACGTGACCAAATCCCTCCTGACCATCCAATATGCTAATACTAAAGAATAGTCTAGGGCCATGGTTGCTCAAAAAAATCAGGAGTAATTCTGCTAGACTGATAAAGTGCATGAAATAGGTTTTTCAGTATTGTTTTACCCGCATATAGGTGAAAAATTCTATGTGACTTTGTTGAGTGAAATGCTCTCATACGGATGTACGGCAATAGAGATACAAGCTAGAGAACATGATGGTTTTGAGCAAAGTGAGCAGATTGTTGGACTCATAAAGCGTTTTACATACCGCTCAATACATACCGCAGATCTCATAAGCGTACATGATAATAAATTCGAAGTTGAATACTACAGTAATCTATTAGGGGTCATAGATGCGCACGCTATTACTGTTCACCCTCACACTATGATCACCTGGAGCTGGCTTCGTAGCTACTTCGGTACCAAGACATCATTTGAAAATATGGACTGGCGTAAGCCATTTGCAAAGACTCCTGAAGATATGGCGAAAGTGTTTACGAACTTTCCTGACGCAAGATGGACGTATGACTTAAACCATGTATTTACAAATGATTCGTCTATGAAGCTTTCAAAAGATTTTTACACAACGCTAGGAAATCTAGGACACTACCATATCAGTGGGTTCAAAGACGATCACTTACCCCACACGAAGCTGTTTGAAACTAGACAGGATAGTATTATCACCAGCGTAGAAGACGAGCGACCAATAATTATTGAAAGTTTTGGGATAGAGGACATACATGAATTTAAAAAAGAGTATGATTACGTCACAGCGAGACTTTAGGGCTTTTATACACCTCATCTACTGGTATATGATTCAATTGAGCTGCCCGGAAACTGTGATACCATAAATGTGAAAGTATGAAAAAAACAAAAAAAGTATTATCCAAGAATAAATATTTAGACAAGCTAAGTCCTACGAGGCAAGCACTACTTGCACTGGGTCTTTTTATAGTTTCGGTATATGCATCGAGGGGTCAAGATATAGCAGACTGGGAGGTGAGTGTATTTAATGCAATCTATAACCTACCTGATTTCTTGCAGCCTGTCTTTTTTGTAGTTACGCAGGCAGGGAGTATTCACATGCTTGGCCTACTGCTATTATTCTTTTTAATAAAACAACACTACCGTAAGCTTACGAGGCTATTACTTACCGGAACGCTCGCGTATCAGTTATCGGGATTCGCAAAAGACATTTGGGGGAGAGATCGACCAAACGACTTGTTTTTAGAGGTAGTAAACCGCGATTATATAGTAAGGGGTCCAGGATTTCCTTCTGGTCATATGGCCTTGGCTGTGGCTATGGCATTCACGATTGGTCATTATCTACCTAAGAAATACCACTGGATTATAACAGTGTGGGTTGTAGGTGTAGGGTTATCAAGAATCTATCTTGGCATTCATGCACCACTCGACATCGTTGGAGGTTTTGCAATCGGCTGGCTAAGTTACGCGCTATTTTTACATATCCGATTCTATGATATCAATCGTAAAACAACTTCAAAAAGATCATTAAAAGTTTGAAAAATGATAGCCCATCCTTGTTCATAATTTTCATCATTTCATACATTAGGGCATAACATTGATCCTAAGTGGCTAGATATTTAAAACGTTATTCTTCAATTACCATCAACTGGTTACTGATTAGAATTTCAATGATTATGTGGTCACAAATGTATGTATCTAATGTAGAGTAGTATATGTAACAGCATGTTGATATTAAATATACTCTTTATAATAGTCGGTCTAGTAGCACTCGTTGGTGGTGCTGATGTGCTTGTGCGCGGTGCGGCATCGCTCGCAAACAGGCTCAGGGTATCAGCGCTTATCATAGGTCTAACAGTCGTCTCATTTGGTACTTCCGCACCAGAGCTGACAGTAAACATTGTTGCTGCATTAAATGGCTCTCCCGACTTAGCTTTAGGGAATATTATTGGCAGCAACATCGCAAACATATTTCTGATACTTGGAATAACAAGTGTTATCGCTCCGCTAACAGTTAAAAGTAATACTGTTTGGAAAGAGATACCGCTTGCATTACTAGGTGTCGTACTGCTGCTTGTGATGGGTAATGACAGATTTATAGATGGAGTTGAATTCAATGCTATCACGAGAACTGACGGATTGGTGCTTATTTCGTTAATGGGAATATTCATGTACTACATCATTGGTATGGCTCGAGCTGAGAGACAAGAGAGTTCTCTGGAGGACGAGAACGAAGAGATTAAGCAGTATTCAGTTGGAGCTTCAATCGGCTTAACCGTTGCAGGACTTGGTGCACTTATCGTTGGGGGTCAGGTTCTCGTAAGTAATGCAGTAGCAATTGCACAGGCTGCAGGGCTTTCAGAGGCGTTAATTGGCCTCACAATCGTTGGAATTGGTACTTCATTACCCGAACTTGCAACTTCAGTAGTTGCTGCACTCAAGAAACACACTGATATTGCGATCGGAAACGCAGTAGGCTCAAATATATTCAACGTTCTGTGGGTTATAGGTGTTACGTCTGTTATTCTTCAACTACCATTTGATGCACAAATAAATGTTGACATCCTGGTCTCTATCGGAGCGACATTGCTCTTGTTTATATATATGTTTATAGGCAAACGCCGCAGCTTAGGCAGATATGAAGGCGTGTCGTTCTTGGTTTTGTATGCTATGTACCTAGCATACTTATTTATGAGGGGCTAGGACTGATTGTCTAAGTCTGCGAGTACGTATAAGACCTTGATGTATGTTCTTAGGTCTTCTGGAGTGATTTTGGAGTATAGTGAAGATCGTAATTTCTTTCGCAAATTTTCTTCAATGATAGGGCATAACTTTTGACATTCCGAAGTTAGCGTGACTCTTTTAGAACGACTGTCGTCTTGGCTCGTGGTACGTACTACCCAATTCTTATGCTGGAGAATATTAACTGAGTTTGTGAGGAATGCTAGTGTGGTGTCAATTTTCTTGGCAAGGTCGGTCACGCGTATGCCTTCACTACCGGCATCATAAATGGTGCCAATGATAAACCATTGCATGGTTGTGATGCCATATTCTTGCAAAAAACTATCAGTATGCTTTTTCAGGGCGCGATGGGCAGATGACTGTACAACCCCTGATTGATACGTCGCGACATTCTTGAGATTTTTTTGCTGGTTGTTGGTTTCCATGATTGTATTGTATCACTAAAACTTAACCTTGTATAGTAAAAGACTTTCATGCACGTTGTGTACCTGCTACGATACGTGTAATGAAACTACTAAATGGCAATGAAATTGCTGGATTTATTAAGGAAAGGCAACTCAAGCAAGTTCGCTCTTTGCGCCAAGCCGAGGGAGTAATACCAAAGCTTGTCATTGTGCAGTGCAAACCTGACCCGGTTATAGACACGTATATTCGCCTGAAGAAGCATTACGGCTCAGATATTTTAATTGAAGTAGAGACACACATGGTTTCAGAGCAACAAGCAGGTGTGCTTATTGCCTCACTAAACTCCGACGAGAGTGTACACGGTGTGATAGTACAGCTCCCACTTGCTGATTCTAGTCTTACCGATCAACTTCTAGCCTCGGTACATGTTAGTAAAGATGTTGATGGTTTGGCACCGAGCTCCATGTTCGAACCTGCGACTCCTATGGCGATTATGTGGTTATTGGCCGGGTACAATGTTAATTTAGCTGGTAAGAGTATTTTACTAATAGGGCAGGGTAAACTTGTTGGTCAACCACTGAAGAAAATTCTAGAAGATTCAGGTCATAAAGTTGATGTAGCCGATCGAAATACCCAAGACCTCAAGGCTAAAACGCTTGCTGCAGACATTATTATAAGCGCCACCGGGAGTCCAGCAATTCTATATCCGGATATGATTGCCAAAAATGCTATTATTGTCGATGCTGGAGTCGCGAGTGAAGGCGGTAAGACTGTGGGTGATGTTTCGCTTGAAGTTTATGAACGAGAGGATATAACAATCACACCTGTAAAAGGCGGAGTTGGCCCGCTCACGGTGTGCGCATTATTCGATAATGTAATTCGAGCTGCTCGGAACACTATTTCTTAACTATATTTTTAGGACTTTGTCTGACAAATCACTTGGCATAGCGTGCTCACCATTCTCACGCATCAATGCTTCAATTGCTGGGCCAGGTATTATTTCAGCATCTATACCTTTAAGTAAGGGTTTTTCAACAGACGCTTCAATAAGCTTACGAACAACGGCGCGTATTTCGTCTGTAGTGCCAACACAGTCTAGTGGTTTGTGATTTTCAAGACCAAGCAGTTCTATCAAGGTTGGCCTCAATGACACGTCACCGAGCATGTCTTTACTAAATAAGTTATTTATATGCGTTAAGTCGAGATTCGCCGAAAGCAGTAGGTACGAGCTAAGGCATTTTGCGCAAGTACCACACCATCTACCATTTGGACGAGCATCCGGGTCAATTCGGAGTACCAGGTTGCAGCTTGTGAAGTCATTTAAGTATTTTTGACCTAATTTACTAAGGAGTGACACAACTTTGATTGAACTATAAGGCCGGATAATTGAAAAATAAGTAATGTCTGGACTAATGTACGTATGTACAAACTCTTGGGTCATTCGCTCAAACGCCAGTGACTTCGACCACTGATGGTTTACGAGTTTGTCTTGCCATGCAACATTACCCTCAGAACTCGCACTTTCATTGGCGACTACAACGTATTGCGATTTAGTCTCAAAAGCTATGAGTATACCAACCCACGCGATGATAGCACTAAGAGGGATGTGCCCATTGTATCCGTTATGCTCAGAAGTAAATGTGACTATAGAAGTATCAACATACCTTTCAATCTCAAGGGTCGGGAACTCCATCAGCTGCGTAACAACACCTGCTTGACCATGATTTTTACCAGAAGATACATGAAAACTTGTTGTTGGTACGTGTAATCGACGAAGAATTTCTCCGCCTACAATTGAGTCTTTACCGCCGCCAATACCCAGTATGGCTCCACTGGTGTTTATTGCTTCGCTTATTGCGCTTGTAGTGCTTGTGGGATTAAAAGGGGATATAGGGGCAGTGATCTTGTTTAGGAATGCAAGCTCGCCTAGCCCTTCGCTGTAGACGGTATTCCAGTAGTTTGCTTCGTATTCTGTCAGGTCATATGGGTGCAAGACTGTTCCAAGATGGCATTTGTAATAGCTTATACCGGCAATAATGTGAATTTGTCGCAAAATATACTGTTGCAATGGACTTTTGGATGCAAGAGACATAGGTAAAATGTATTTCTCTTGGAATGAGCCAATAACCGTTTCGTCTTTTATGTAGGAATAGCGAAATACTACCTCGTTGTCATTAACCACATAATCATCAAAGGAAAATACCATTTTACTCATAATTTTGACACAGCACTATTAAATGCTTTTCCGCGTTCTTCGAAATTTTTAAACATATCAAAACTTGCAAACGCTGGTGACAGCACTACCGCATCATGTGGCTGAGCTTCTACAGAAGCAACTTGAACAATACGGTGCATATCTTGTGATCTTTCGTGTATATAGTTCTCAAACCCATATTTCATGAAAGTTTCTGCAACTCTGTCGGCAGAAGCGCCTATAAGAACAACTTTTCTGATAGTCGAGTGATTGTGAATGATAGATTGGGTAAGGTTGGTTAAATCAAGCCCTCTATCGTACCCACCGATAATCATTACCTTGGGTTCTGGTATTGCTTCAATCGCAGCTGTTGTTGCTCCTGAAGCGGTAGCAAACGAATCATTATAGTAGTGTACATTGTGCTTAGTACCTCGATGCTCTATTCGGTAGGGGAGGCCGCTAAACTCAGAAATAGCTCGCCTGATAGCGTGTACGTCTTGGGTAACTTGCCATATTGCAGTAACGGCTGCGCAAACATTTTGAAGATTATGCTTGCCAACAAGTGCAATGTCATTGACGCTACAGACCTTAACATCGTGTATGACTACATCGTTATTTTGTATTATGGCCCCAGGATGGTGCATATAGGGGAGTCGTATACCAGTACTAACGCTTGTAACTCGTGTGCTATGTTGGTTTTCTTTGTAGAATATTGCAATATCGTCGCTTTTTTGATGTACAAATAGCTTTTGTTTGGCTGCTACGTATTCGTCCATATCAGAGTGCCAATCAAGATGCTCTGGTTCAACCATCAAGCATACTGCAATATGGGGCGAGTGTTTTATATCTATGAGTTGGAAGTTTGCAAGCTCGAGCACGACCCAGTCTTCTGGTTTGATGTCATTTTTAAGTAGGTCGAGTGGTGGAATGCCGATATTACCGCCCAGGTGCACTCGGTAGCCTGTACTTTCTAGAATCTTCGCGATGAGAGTGCTTGTTGTGCCTTTGCCCTTGGTTCCTGTTACGCCAATAATATTTCTTGTTGGACAAACTTTCAAGAACTCGTTTGTGACGCTTGTCACTTTTGTAATTACGTCTGGGTGGTCTGGATTTGCGCGTGCAATCTGGCTTGGGTGCAGCACGGGTGTCCTGACTATCATGTCGAATTCGTGCAAGTTGGCTAGATGGCTCTTTCCGAGTCTCGTCTCGGTGTCTTCAGGTGCATCAAGCTTTTCGTTAGCATCGCATATCGTAATATGGTTTTCGGGTGTGTTCCAGTACTCATACGCCGCGCGACCTTGACTTCCATATCCTAAAATAGCAATTTTCATGTACTGTATTGTATCAGTTTAAGCTGCAAGCTCGGCTTTTACCATTTCTGCGACTTGGCGAGGGGTCATTTCTGCCTTAACTATAAATTTTTGTACACCAAGCTGCTTTATAATCTGTGGTGCTTCTTGTTCTCCCATGTTTGTAAGGATGATTACGTGTGTTTCTTTGCCCCAGTCAGTTTCTCGGAGTTTTACGAGCATTTCGTCGCCTGTCATTTCTGGCATCATGAGATCAAGCAATATGATGTCAGGGCGCATTTTTTCAGCGAGTTCAAGACCAAGCTTGCCGTTCTCTGCTGTTTCGACATTGAACCCTTCCGCTTCAAATTTGATGCGGTACATTTGAGATATTGACAGATCATCTTCTATGATTGCAACTTTATGCATAGCTAGTTATATCCTATATAAAATAAGCGACAAACACAATCAATTCGATTTTGTATGGTTTCTACGATTCCTTTTGTAGAACGGAATTAACAATTTCTGCTAGCTGATTATGAACTAGATTGACCTTCACAATGTATCTCTCTAGTCCAAGAGATTTCAGTTCTATGGGCGCCTCTGCTTCACTGATATTGGTGAGCATTACAATCTTTAGGTCTTTGCCCCATTCACTGGCGCGTACTGCTTTTAGGACTTGATCCCCAGAAAGTTCTGGAAGCATGAGATCTAGTAATACCAAGTCAGGTAATACCGATTCAATAAGCTTGAGGCCTGTAGCTCCATCGTGGGCCGCCTTGCAATCGTACCCAGCGAGTTCCAAGCGAACTTGATATATCTCTGCCAACATTACATCGTCTTCAACAAGTACTATTTTTCTTTTGCTATCCATTACTGATATCTTACGCTTAATTCGCTTTTTTACATAAAACTTCATCAACTGCACTAACTACCTGAGTTGGCGTGTGGTGAGCCTTCACAATATACCTATCTACGTTTAGTAACCGTAAACTCATGGGGGCTTCATCACGTGTGATGTTGGTGAGGATAATTACTCTTATAGAAGCGCCCCATTCAGTTTGTCTGATTTTTTCAAGTAATTCATCGCCGTTCATTTCTGGCATTTTGACGTCCAGGAGAATCAAATCCGGCGTAAACGACTCTACGAGCTTAAAGCCTTGAATGCCATTTTCGGCAGTCTTTGCCATATAGCCGCTATTATTGAGCTTGAATTCATACATGGAGCGGATAGCATGGTCGTCTTCGATTACGGCTATTTTGTGCATAGTGTACAACAGTTTTGCTTATTTGACTTTTTGGTATTAAAGTTTTATTGTTGACATTATATCACATTCTTGGTATACTGTTTCTGAACTTTAGAAGATCAATACGCTGACTGACAGATATGGCACTTATGCCACAATTGTCAGTCGTCGTATTTTATTTTTACATAAAATTAGTTAACGAATGCAATATGAATTACTTAAAACCTTTAGATAATACTCGCGAATCACACAACTTGGATTTAGATAATCCACTGTCGTATTCATTTGGTTTTCATGAACAATTTACTTCTACTCAAGAAGGCACAGTTTTGGTAAATGGTTCTGTTGAAACTACTCCTCCAGTTAATTTGGAAGAACGGAGTAATGGCAGGCAAGAAGTCATTGATACAGCACGGCATACTCTCGATAATCTTTATGGTACACATGATAAAAATTTCAACAATATTGTTACCAATCACGATGTGGCAGCAGAGTCTGCAGTAACTGTACGTATCCCTAATACTTCAACTCAGGATAGTTTAATAGACAAAATTAAGACAAGTATTGAGGCTTCCAGGTCACGCCCAAACTTTAAGCCGCGACCAGCGCGCTTAGAGGACATTGATACTCTAGTAGACATTGACATTAGGTCATTTGACTCGGTGTACAAAGACTATGATCAGCCAACTGAAGAACTAAGAGCTGAGTTAATCCAGAAGTTTACACGTAGGTTTGAGTTACTTGGTGGTGATTGGATGCAGGTTGTTGAGAGAGATGGTAAAATTGTTGGTTTTATGACTTGCTGTCCAACTAGTAAAACTCCTGAAGAGTTCGAATCTTGGGAAAAGACGACTGATGACGGTACGCTTGAAACAACTTTTGATCCGGAAGGTGAAAATGTTTACATTGTTAGTCTTGCTATGCTGCCTGAAGGATCTAGGTTACAAGGGCAGAACATGCTATTTGCCAACCAAATAGGAAAAATGATCAAAGAAAACTACAAGCGTGCATTTTTTGAAAGCCGTCTACCTGGCATGAGATCATGGGTGCAGAAGACATGTGTAGAGAGAGAGCTAGGCCTTAATATCTTGGATGTCGAGGAAATTGATTTACTTGCAAAAGAGTATTACGGAATGACTACAGAAATTAAGGGTAAACAAAAACCTCAAGATCGATTGATCCGTCTCTATACTGATGCGGGCTGTTCATTCGTAAAACTAGTACCTAACGCATATCGTGACGAACCATCAATGAACTACGGAGCCGTGGGTGTTTTTGAAAACCCACTCCCTGGTGCGCTTGCTAACAATAGATTTGCACGGAATGTAGTTGGAACTGCAATACGCATTGCATCGCAATCGCATACTCTTATGCAAAAGTTATTTTAAATATTGGTTACTTTTTATGAATTATTTTGAGTCAAATTTTACTGACATACCGATATTATCAGATGTTGACCATACTGACGAATTACACTCAGCGCCTCCCATCAATAATTATGATAGAGAGCTAAATGAAAATACACTTGTGTCAAATGAACGAAGTTGGTTCGCAAGAAATAAACTTAAGGTTGCGCTAGGGGTCGCTGCAGTCAGTACTGCTCTGACTTTTACAATAAGTCCTATCGAGGAGACCAAGGATAGTCTTATAGATGCAGCACCTTGGGTGGCAACGGGGGTAATTGCAAGTGAGGTGATGTTTGTTGCTGGTGGTGCGATGATGCTCTCAGCGACTGGCCAAAAAATTGGCAACCCCTTAAAACTCAAGGGTAAGTTACCTGAAATAGCAAGGCACGCTAATGAAAGCACGTTGTTTAAATCTGGTTTTGCTGTGAACGCATTAGGGGCTGTAGGAGATTTTGTTGTACTTTCGGGAGCGGTGGTTAGTGAGTTGCCACCCCATTCATGGGGGATACTAGGTCTTACTCTCATGGATTTAGGCGTGACAATTGCTGTCCGTAAAACCATGATAGATACGATTAAAGACAATAGCGTACTAGTTAGTGATTTGTCTGACTTGGCGTAAGTTATGGCTTGTTGAGCTTGTAAAAAAACAGTAGTATACATTTAACTATGTTGCTTACGCTTGGAGTCTCAATTGTTATATTATCGATTTATTCTATTGGGGTGTCTGTGCTATTGCGTAATTCTCGCTTAGAAACTAATCGTGCATTTGGTATTTTCGCATGTGTTTTAGGAACATGGCTGACAGCAAATTATATAGGCGCTAACTTTAAGGATTATTCAATAGCCGTTTACGCGGTTCGTGCAGACTTTTTTCTAGGACCATTACTCGCATTAAGCTTTTGGAGCTTTAGTATGGCTTTCTTTAAGTTTGCAACCTCATCAAATCCGATTTGGATCAATAGGGCTGTTGTTTCCCTAAGTATATTATTGAGTATTGCTGGTTTAACTTCTGTCATTGCATCAGTAGACTATACTCGATTCACAACCATTACTTACGGACAGGGATACCCTTTATATGCGGTAGGACTAGCTGCTACGGCAATTTCTGGCGTGGTGTTACTAATAAAAGCGCGTATCCAGGCTGGCTCAGTGTTACGGAAGCAAATTAATGTGCTGCTATTGGGTGTGACAATTGCAGCTGTAGCGATTATGATCGCAAATTTATTAATACCTCAGCTCACAGAATCAGAATTATTAAACTTGCTTGCAGGCAATATCGCATATATTGGTGTGGCGGTGTTTATTTATTCGAGTGGGGTAGCTATTGTGAAGCATAGGCTTTTCGATGTTCGTCTATTCGTTGCACGATTGGTCGGATATCTACTATCAGTGGGCGTGGTAACTGTACTGTTTGTCTTTATATCAATATTAATCGTTTCTCGTTTGGCAGGTGAAGAACTGTCCCTTAATCTCAATGGCCAATTACCATACCTTATAGTCGTAATCCTGCTATCAATTATTTTTCAACCGTTAAAAAGATTTTTTGACAAGCTAACCAATAAAGTCTTTTACCAAGACGCGTATGATGCGCAGGAGTTTTTGGATGAGCACAATAGAGTGGTGGTGTCTAATACCGAAATTGAACCAATGCTGCGGCAGTGTGCAGAGATAATATCCAGGAATATTAAGTCAGAATTCTGTGTGTTCGGTCTTCGTGAAACCGCTTACAGTTCTCAGCGTATCATAGGTACGGTAGATTTTCCTGTAGACCCAGAAGATATAGAAAACTTACGAAAAGTTACGCCACACATGGGGCGATCTATTATTGTGGCAGACGAGCTCGAGGATAAGCATGCAGCAGTAAAGTCGGTGATGACCAAGTATAACGTCGCGATACTAGCTCGACTTGCGATGACACAGGAATATGAAATTGAAGGTCTTGGGTACATTGTACTTGGTCCCAAACGGAGCGGTAATCCTTATAACAAACAAGATATAAACATTATTGAAATTATTGCTAATGAGCTGGTGATTGCTATCCAAAACGCACTGAGATACGAAGAAATCGAGAAGTTTACGATTACACTCCAGGAAAAAGTAGATGAAGCGACGCGTAAGTTAAAAGCAACCAATACCAAGCTCAAGGCTATGGATGAAACTAAAGACGAATTTATAAGCATGGCGTCTCATCAATTACGCACACCACTAACTTCAGTGAAAGGCTACCTGAGTATGGTACTAGAGGGTGATGCGGGAGAACTTACAGACATGCAGAACAAACTATTGAACCAAGCATTTGTGAGCTCTCAGCGTATGGTGTATTTGATTGCCGATTTATTGAATGTGTCACGGCTTCGTACTGGTAAATTTGTCGTAGAGACAAAGCCAACTGACTTAGTGTCTGCAATTGAGGGTGAGATTAGTCAACTCAAAGAAGTTGCTGCCGGCAGGGGGCTGTCGTTAAGTTTTGTACCGCCAACTGACTTTCCAGAGCTTATGCTTGACGAGACCAAGATTCGCCAGGTAATTATGAACTTTACCGATAACGCGATTTACTACACCCCAAGCGGCGGCAAAATCGACATAAACCTACAAGAGACTGGCGAGAGCATAACCTTTACGGTAAAAGACACAGGGCTCGGTGTGCCGAAATCCGAGCAACCACAACTGTTTGGAAAATTCTACAGAGCTGCTAATGCACGCAAGGCTCGACCTGACGGCACCGGACTCGGCCTATTTATGGCTAAAAAGGTGGTTGTAGCACAGGGCGGTGCAATTGTGTTTAACAGCACCGAAGGCAAGGGTAGTACCTTTGGCTTCACGTTCCCGAAGAGCAAGCTCATGCCTCCTGAGATTCAAAACAATCAAACTACAAAAGCAGATTAATACAATAAGCTTGTGTTTATATAATATTCATTGCATAATGATTGACAAATACAGTATTTTGTAGTACAATGTACCTATCCTAGCTTATGGGTGGGAGGCAGTTAAGCCCATGACCGGACCTTAACAGAAGTAAAAGAGAGCAGTCAAATACCAGTTTGGGCTGCTTTTGTTACTTCTAGAGAGGTACTTGGGAATCCATAAGGCATACGGGTACGTTAACAAGTCAAATCATTCTAGTTTATTTACCTGAGACAATGTTTCAGGTTATCTGCTGTAATCAGTGCAGACCCGCTAGTATTAGACGGCTACCATGCCAACACTAGTACTAGGTGGTCTGCACTGGTTTCGAGTGGTATCAGATGGTAGAGCAGCAATGCTCCCGAACGATAAAACTCCCATGCAGAAACTAGACGCATTTGTAAATGTAAATTTACAAGTAACCTTTTGTACAACAACTGTTATGTGTAGTCATTCGCATATCCAAGAAACAGCTTTATGAACATTACCCAAGTGTTTATGAAGCTGTTTCTTGGAACTCCCCAAGGATTATTGAGGCATGTATGCTTCATCAGCTCTTCATTAGAAGCACTACAATCCCAAGGAGGGATTTGCAATGACAACCGAAAACATCACTGGAATCGACGCCCTGCGCGAGCAGATCAACGCTGCCGCCGAGCAAGTGCGCTCCCGGGCACACCTGATCGACGAGGAGGCAACCCACCTCCAGCGCCAGCGCCAGAAGGACGCCGTCGACGCTGCAATCGCAGCCCGGCTGATCGACCAGGCTCACATCGACGCCCTCGCAGGTATCGACGAGGAGGCTGGTCAGCTCGCAAACATACTCGCTGTCGTCCAGCCCGCACCCGCGGCGCCAGACAATAACGATCACGGTCACGACCACAGCCACGACGACGATGATGACGACGACGAGCTCGCCCCGGCGGCTCAGACTGTGGTCATCAACAACACCAACCACTACAACCCGACCTCATGGTCTTGGGTGCAGTGGATCGGTGCACTGATTGGCTTCGTGATCGCCTTGGCGATCTGGTCCAACTGGCCCGAGTTCCCAGGACGCAACCTCAACGAGGGGCTCCTCCGCAACCTAGTGAACTTCTTCTGGTTCGTGGCTCACGCTGCAGCCGGATTCTTCATCGGAGGACGCCTCGGCGCCTTCTTCGACAGCAACAACACCTGAGGAGGTGTAGCACAATGACTCCACAGCAGTGGAACAAGGGCATCATCACCTCGGTGACGATGCTCGTCCTGTTGGCTATCGTTGGGCTGATCATTCAGCAACCTTCGAACGCCACAACGACCCTCGTGGTCGCTCCGAACCTTTCAGACCCGGCTCCGGTTGACACCGAGTCCGTCGAGAGGGCTAGTGACCTGGACGGTGACGGTCTTGGCGAAGACGCCCTGACTGACCTTGCTTTCCGTGACGGTTCAGTCAACCGACTGCCGCTTCTGGAAGGCTCAGACACCGTTCTTGGACCGATCACCACGAACAACCCGCTGACCCCGCCGCTTGGCCCTAACAGCCAAGTAGCGTTCTGTTGGTCGGACGTTCGTGACTACGGTCTGAACAATGAGTGGTACATGCAGGCTATTGACCGCTACAGCGCTGAGCTCGGGTTTACCTGGGCTGAAGTGCTACGTGCGGCCGACGACCCCGCCGCTGACTGCTCATTCCGGATTGGGGTGTTCAACATCGCAACCCGCGATCAGTTGGACCGTAACCCTAATCTTGGAGCAGACATTCGTAACCGAGTGCGTCCACTTGTTGGCGATCACGCTGATACGTTGGACATGCTCGTCACGAACTGTGTCGTGAACACTCGGCTCGTCAACGAGACTGCCAGCCCATTCGTGGACTGCCAGCCCCAGGTGCGAGTCGTACTGCTTATGCCTGCATACAATGCAGACAACGTTGCAGTTGGTCTCAAGACGCAGGGTGGCATTCTTGCTGACTGTTGGAACCTTTTCTGGATTCCTAGTGAGCCCGAGCCCACGGAGCCACCTCCAACGGTGCCGCCGACGGAACCCACGCCCGAGCCGACCCCGACGCCAACGCCGACGGAACCCACGCCCGAGCCGACCCCAGTGTGCCCCGACGGTCCTCTTGAAGGTCAGCCCGTTCCACAGAACGGTTTGTGCCCGAAGGACTCCAACGACTCTGTGAACGAGAACCCCGACGTCCCTGAAGCAAATCAAGGACCTGGAGTAGTTCCTCCTAACGGTGAAGGTGATGAGCCGGCTCCCGAGCCTGCCCCCGCACCTCCACCCAATCAGCCACCCCCGGCTGACAGCGGCCTCGGTGCTCCCGCACCACCGGAAGCAGCTCCGGCTCCCCAGCCAGAGTCTGCCCCCCCGGCACCCCCCGCTGAAGTATCGACTCCGAGCGAACCCGCTCCGGAGACATAACAATAGAGCCCTGATGCTTTACAACGATTATCTCTCATGAGAAAAACGTTATGCACTCAGGGTGCTCGTACAAAAGGTGAATGCGTCTAGCGCGTGCCGAAAGGACACGCATATGCGTGAAGGGTCGAGGTTTCGATTGAAAAAGTAATGTGCCTCTGGCTCATCAACTCTCAATCAACAACCTCCCCTTCACGCTATTCACCCCTTCTTATGAAAGTAGCCTAGAATGATTTGACTTTTTACGTATCTAACACTAGTACGTTCATTTACAAATATACAATGAGTGGTATAATAATTGACTTTAACCAATAAACATGATAAAGTTAACGTAACTGCAGGGAGGTACAGTCCGGTTTTGACCGGATTTACTTGCATGTCTACCTTAACAATCTATTTTTACAATCATTCGATAACAACGAAATAATTAACTTTATGTATCCCTTGGAGGTGCAATATGAAAACAATGCTCAAAAGCTTTGCTCAAAAAAGCTTTACATTAGCAGTAGCCGCTATAAGCGTTTTAAGCTTAAGTGGTGTCGCAACAGCGTCATGGTCTCCGGAGCGACCAACGTTTACAACACAAGAACCCGCTCCGTATGTAACATTTAACTCAATAACTGACAACCAGTCATATGGTGATGAACGACGCTTCTTTGATGCAAAGGACGCACGTAATACTTCACGAGGTGGATTTTCTGAACAAGTTCGTATCACCGAACAGAACCAGGAATTTATTCTCCGAATGTATGTTCACAACAACGCAGCCTCAAACCTAAACACAGTACCAAATGGTAATGGTGGTTTTGTAGGTGTTGCAGAGAACACCCGCGTTCGTATCCATTTGCCAACAGCAACAGATGCAGCACTCCGTGCAAACGCTTACATTAGTGCTTCAAACGCAATGCCGCGTGAAGTAGCTGATACTGTTGACTTTGTAGGAGCAGACGGTAAGAACTTCCAGCTTGAATACGTTCAAGGTTCTGCGAAAGCTTACACAAACGCAGTTCCTGCAGGTTACGCGCTAAGTAACGATATCGTTACAACTGGTGCGCCTTTTGGTCACACTGGTCCGAACGGTACTGTACCTGGCTGTTTTGAATTTGATGGTTTTGTAGAAGTACGAGTTCGTGCCAAATTACCACAATACACAATCCAGAAAGAAGTTCGCATGGCCGGCACTGGTCCAGGTAACTGGGCAGAGTCTGTAGAAGCTAAGCCTGGTGATCGTCTTGAGTGGCAAATTCACTTCAAGAACAACGGTGAAACAACACTGAGTGATGTCTTGATAGCAGATCAAATACCAGCCGGCTTGAATGTTGTGCCTGGTAGCGTGAAGCTAGTAAACGGCAGCACTGGTGTCGCAGGATACACATATCCAGCATCTGCGATTCAACGCGATGGTCGAGAAGTCCATGCCAATATTGGTACATACAACCCTGGAATTGATGGCAAACTGCTCTTCACGACTGAAGTTGTAGCCGCAGATCAACTCGAGTGTGGTGTGAACGAAATAGTCAATCGTGGGTTTGCAACACCGAAAGGTTTTGCAGCAGTGAGCGATACTGCAAGTCTAACCGTTGAAAACGGTGTCTGTGCAGAAGCAAAACCAACGACCCCAACTCCGACTGTCTTGCCAAACACTGGTCCTGGTGCAGTATTCGGTATTGCATCTGCAACAACCGTTGCGGGTACGATGATTCACCGATACGTATCAGTTCGACGATATGGTAAAAGTCTGTAAGTTATTGCAGAAAACTGTGGATAAACACTAGCGTGATTGTCAAAATCATGCTAGTGTTACCACTAGATCTATAGAGCAATGACTGACCGCTCAAAGAAATGAAATTTGAAACCCTTGCACACGTGAGGGTTTCTTTTTTTACTCTGTTATGGTACTATTTCTCAGATATTTTTGATAGTCACATGGTCTCATCGTCTAACGGTTAGGACACCAGGTTTTCATCCTGGCAATCGGGGTTCGATTCCCCGTGAGATCACCAAGAAAAGTGCCCCAGTCTGTCTGGGGTATTTTTCTTGGCTAGTCTTCTGATGTCGAATACCGATTGCCACAATCGGGTGAAGACTGCCAGCGGCAGTCTGCAAGGAAACCTTCCGATGAAAACTTGTTTTCATGCGCGCAAGTTTCGGGCCTGCCAAAGGTAGGTCGATTCCCCGTGAGATCACCAATCTAAAAAGCCCTGCTTCTGTAGGGCTTTTTAGATTGGTATTTTCATTGGATAGTAGTTTTATCGATGATTAGCTTGAACCATGTAACCATAAGCGAGTACACTACTACACAAAGGGTATATTTATGAAAACTACATACAAAACGCCGAACGTGCCGGTTACGAGCTATAAGCGTACTAAAATTATTGCAACTATTGGACCTTCAACCGATTCGTATGAATCTGTGTTGGACTTGATTAAAACTGGTGCGAATGGGCTTCGGCTAAACTTTAGTCATGGAAACCACATTGAACGCGAAAAGCAGATCAAATGGATCAGAAAGGCTTCTCGCGAATATGGTAAGCCCGTGGCTATCATCCAGGATCTTCAAGGTCCTAAGATACGACTTGGGGATTTTGAGGGTATCATAAACGTACAGACAGGCCAGAGCTTGCAGTTCAAATATCAGTCCGATTACGAGCGTTCTGGTGTGATTCCAACACAGTATGACCTTAGTAAAAAAGTGAAGCGTGGAGAACGACTTTATTTGTATGATGGTAAGGTCAGAACGACTGTCACAAGTGTAAAAGACGGAATTGTACATGTTCGAGTTGAGAACAATGGGATTTTGATCAAGCGAAAAGGTATTAACCTTCCTGATACTGACTTTGCTGGAGATATTTTAACCAAGAAAGATAAAGAGGATATATCCTTTGGGACGACTCATGATATCGACTATGTGGCGCTGAGCTTTGTTCAGACAGCAGAGGACGTTCATAACATCAAACGTATTCTTAAAAATCATAATAGTCCTGCAAAAGTTATATCAAAAGTCGAAACGAAAGCTGCTATAGATAACCTCGAAGACATTGTCAGGGCATCGGATGCTGTGATGGTAGCCCGTGGTGATCTTGCGATTGAAACTGCGGCTGAATCAGTGCCAATTGTACAAAGAAATATCATTGGCTTGGGTTTGAAATACAATAAGCCAACAATCGTTGCGACACAAATGCTTGCGAGTATGACTGAGTCGCCAGAGCCGACGCGTGCAGAAGTGTCAGATGTTGCAACGGCAGTCATACTTGGTGCAGATTGTGTGATGTTGTCTGACGAAACAGCAAGCGGTCAATACCCACTTGAGGCTGTTGAGGTTATGAAACGAGTTATTTTATATACAGAGGCGAATACTCCAGTGGCAGTTCGGTTTCCGGCCCACGAGCTGAAGCACACGAAACAGAGTGCGATTTGTGACGCCGTGATCTCACTCGCATCAAGCGTACAGGCGATTGCCATTGTTGCAGAGACAAAGTCAGGTGCTACTGCAATACAGCTCGCTTCACAACGGCCACTTCGTCCAATTATTGCCGTAACGTCAACTGACCGTGTCGCCCAGCAACTCGTTATTGTATATGGTACGAAATCATACGTACGCCCAGACGACAAACTTGCAGCATCAAAGCTCACAAACTGGTTGCGGCAGAATAACGTATTGAAAGCTGGTGATATGATCGTAACCGCGAGTGGGCAGTATCCTGGTGTCGTGGGCACGACAGATACAATTAAAGTTAGAGTACTCGAATAATCGTTCAGGGAGGGTGAGAGA
>JBGTLD010000025.1:0-54578 GCA_041744275.1 Saccharimonadales bacterium (SeqCode)
TAAGTCTGCGAAATTGTTATCAAGATTTTCATTATTGTTAGCTTCCATGCATTCATAATATATGAAAACTCACTGTTATATCACTGTAATCTGCAAAAGAGGGTTACAAAACTTTAATCAAATAGTCCAGCAAGTATCTTACGCAAGTACTCAATGTGTTCAGGCGATTTGTCTGCCTTGGTGCCAGCAGCACCTCGTAAGTTCGCTATCATCTTTTCTGCTGCCGAAGTAGTTGGCGGCTGTATGTGCGACATATCAGGCATTCGTCTGCGCATCATTTCTAAAAGGATAAGTGTTCTTAGGTCTTCCATATACTAAGTATAAGACGAGTCATATCTGCCCGTATAGGGCTAGTACAGGCGGTTTAAGCTGGTTTTCAGAGCTATTCACAGCAATTGGCGATGCCCCTATTAACCTGTTAAAATAACAGATGATGCGGTGACCGAGAATAGGTGGTAGCTTGCAAAGCTACATACGGCAGGTTAATGTCTGCCTCGCATCTCCAAATTATTATGACAGCACAAGAATACATACAGACTAAACTTGATGACCTGAAACAGTCCGCAGGTGTTGAAAAGCCAGCCAGTGATGAGCAGCTTGCAGAGGCTATTTTTAAGGCATTTACGTCAAAGAAGTTCCGCAAATATAGCTTAGGGCAAGAACACGCTAACCATATAAAGTCTTCAATAGCCCTAAACATTAAGAACAAAGAGCCTATTAAAGCCACTCTTGTTTTTGGTGGCTACAAGTTATGGCGACTTGAAGAAACGCCCGAAGTGGATTGGGCGGAATTATTTTCACTTATCTACTACACCAACTGGATGAAACCTGTGTGCGAATTGTATGAGCCTGGTGTTTGGTTTGATTTCTTCTCTGATGACGTTATCGTTGCCAAGATGAATAATGTATCACCAGATGACACAAAAGCCTACCAAGAGAGCTTCAAAAAGCTCCTCGCTTTTATAAAGCCATATCAACCAAGTAATTTGAATATGACACTCAATCGTGTGGGCGACCAATATGATAGTTATGCGGACTTTGAAAAAGACCTAGACGAACAAATTAAAGCTAAGGCAGCTAGTATTGAAGGCGGTCTTCCTGTGCTTGACGATATTGCAAAAGCAACTCTAGAACTAAATGTAAGAACTACTCCAGAACAAGAAGCTGACCCGCAATGGCGTGAGAAAGTTCAGCTTATGCACGACGGTTACGCACAAGTTACTGGCAGGCGACCATATTACCGACAACCCGACAAACTAAACATTATGACCACACCTTTTAACGGAATGTTATCCGTAGGTACGACTAAAGACAGCATTATGAAGTTTTGGATTGGCGTAGGTATCCTAAGACCAAAAGAAGACAGCTACAGACAGATTGTTATGTCACCCAACCAACTAGAACAAGCAAGATTTGATGTTGAAGATGTACATTTAAGCGGCTTAGATGGTAAGAACTTTAAAAAAGTTAGGGTTCTGAAATGAAGCTTGTTTTATGCTCCGAAGGCTTTCATACATCTAACACAGTTGAGGCGTGTGTAAAATTAGTCGGTAAACCAAAAGACGAAATATCCATAGGAATTATCAACGAAGCTTTTGCAGTTGAAGTAGGCGATAAACGCTGGGTGCTAGACAACTTAAACTCGGTTGCTAGTAATTTTAGCGGTGAAATAGATATTGTTGATTTACTCGCACTTTCGTTGAATGAGGTTGAAGAACGTTTGGCTGACAAAGATGTAATTTTCGTGGTTGGTGGAGACACGGATTACCTAATGAGTGTCTACCAAAAGACTGGTTTTGATAAGTTGCTACCTAAACTACTTGAAACAAAGGTCTACGTTGGTAGCAGCGCTGGTTCAATGGTTGTCGGTAAGCGTATTTCTGCTGCTGCGTACAGGCTTATCTATGGCGAGGATAGCAAATGGAACATAAATGAGTATGTTGGGCTGGTTGACCTTTCAGTAATGCCACATCTTGACTCGCCACACTTCCCCAATCGCAAGGAAAGTTTACTAGAGGCAGTTGGTAGCTTTGAGGGCAAAGTCTATGGTCTTCGTGATGATAGTGCTGTAGTTATAGATGACGATAACATTCATACAATTGGAAGCGAACCGATTTTTATTGAAAAAGGTAAAATAGTAAGTGGGTGACTTAAAGCAACATATTCTTGAAGTTTCCCCAAAAGTCGGCAATGTCCGTTTTATTGCTGTTGACGGACACGGTGGTTCTGGCAAATCAACATTGGCTGAAATACTCTCTAAACAACTAAATGCAGAGGTTATACATACAGACGATTTCGCAGGATGGGATAATCCCGAAAACTGGTGGCCGTTAGTGATTGAGCGAGTATTTGAACCTATTAAGAGAGGGTCTTCTACACTTAGCTACCCACGTTCAAAATGGTGGGAAACACATAATCCCAATCCAGTCGTTAATCAGCCTGTTACTGACATAATGATTTTAGAAGGCGTAAGCTCACTGCGCAAAGAGTTTAGGAGCTATCTATCACTGGGTGTATTTGTTGATGCGCCTAAAGAGATTTGCTTACAGCGTGGTTTTGAGCGAGATAAGGGTCAGGACGGTAAGTCTGATGATGAAATTAAGCAGATGTGGCAGCAGTGGTATGAAAAAGAAGAAGTGTATATCACCAGAGATAATCCTAAAGAGGCTGCTGACCTTGTTGTGGACGGTACTGTACCTTATGAGGAACAACTGCAAGGAACCAGTTAAATGACTGCCGTTACGACAAAGTTCAAGACATTCTGTAACGACATACTGATTTCTCCTGGAACTAAGAGTAATGTATCTTATCGCTATAAACGCATAACTAAGCAGCTTAATGCAGATTTTTGGGGTTCAACTTCTGACACCGACCACAGCTTGTACGTTGGTTCTTACGGTAGAGATACGGCGATTCACGTTAGCGATATAGATATGCTTATGAAGCTGCCAGTTTCCTATTACCACGATTACGATAAGTATCAGGGCAACGGTCAGTCAGCACTCCTACAAGCGGTTAGAACTTCACTGCAAAAGACTTATAGCACTACACACCTTAAAGGCGATGGGCAGGTTGTTGTAGTTGCATTTGATGATGGGATTAAGTTTGAAATACTTCCTTGTTTCCTCAACAAAGACAATCAAAGTTATACATATCCCGATACACACAACGGCGGCCAGTGGAAAGTTACAAACCCACGTCCTGAAATTAAAGCCATAAAAGACGCAAACGAAATATGGAACTACAATCTGAAACGGCTATGTAGAATGGCGAGAGCGTGGAAAGACCATTGGAGTGTACCTATTGGTGGCTTGCTGATTGACACGTTAGCCTATAACTTTCTTTCACAATGGAGTAATCGGGATAAGACATACGAGTACTACGATTGGATGATGAGGGACTTCTTTTTATACCTACATAACCAAAGCTCAACCCAGCAATACTGGCTAGCAATGGGGAGCGGACATCACGTATACCGTGAAGGTAACTTTGAATACAAGGCTCTAAGATGTTATAACATATCATTAGAAGCAATTACTTTTGAGTCAAATGGGCATAGCTGGTCAGCAAGTCAGAAGTGGAAAGAGATTTTTGGAACAAAGTTTAGTGGATAAAATGGATTTAATTAACCTATCAGTAGTAAGACAATCTTTTGCGCAAACTGTATTTACACACCAAGTACAGGAGATAGCTGCTGCCAATAAGCGTAAAAAGGTATTTTGGATTAAGTTATCTAATGTCCTGATTGTCAGCCTTGTACTGATATTGCTTGGCATACAGTCCCAAAGCCCTGATAATCCTATCTACTCTTACTTGGGTGCAGGTTTAACTGTAGCGGAGATAATCTTCCTAATCATTCAGCTTAATTTTGACTTTGAAGGTCAATCACTTCTACATAAAAATGCTGCACTAAAGTATATGGGCTTACGTGATAGGTACAGACTCTTGATAGCCGACATTATGAACAGCCAAGCACCAAAGAAAGAAATTATTGCTAGACGTGATAGCTTGCAGAATGAATACCAGTCCATTTCAGACCTCTCACCAAATACGGGTAAAAAAGAATACGATGCAGCGCAAGTAGCTTTGAACAAAAAAGGACTCGTAAAAAGCGAGCAGTTCACTTGGTCAGATAAAGAAATAGACCACTTTCTCCCAGAAGAGCTTCGTTTAACTCGTAAAAAGTAAATAATTGCTACCGCAATAGCCCATAAGCCTATTTGATGTATGAGTTAGAGCTAGACTACGCTGTCTGTTTATATCAGTAGATTATAGTTTCAGGCTCTAGTGTACGTGTATCTAAGTTAGGCACTTTAGATAAGCTGTCAGGTTTGTCCCAGATTTCATACAAAAGTTTAAGGAAAGTATCTATACTTGCACCAAAAAGAGATCCCCACCATGTGTGGGGTTTTCTTTTTGGTCTGATGTGCCTCAAATCTCTGCCTAAAAAGGCTAGGGTGAGAAATGCCAGCGGTTCCGCCGGCTGACGGATCGCAAGGAAACAAACTCTTGAAAACTTGTTTTCAAAGATGTTTTTTCGGGCACGTGGAACGTGAGGGGAACCCCACACCCGACCAAACTAATTTCTTGTTTTACTAGAGTAAATCAGCTTCGGCTGCGTCTAGTTCGGTTATATCAAGCTCGTCTACATTGATATCGTTTAGATTGTCTTCTGATGTTTGTAGGTCGTCAGCATTGTTAATTTCTTCTTGCTGAGAAGTTTCTGGTACTGTTTGGTTTGGATCACTTTTGTTATCTTGTTTGTTTAACACATAGAACCCCGCAAAGCCGATAACCCCTATTACTACTAACACTAGCAATACTTCTACAATACTAAATCCAAATTGGTTGTTTCTTTGACGATTCATTAGTTTGCTCCTTCGGTTTCGGTAGGCGTAGTTTCAGCTTCAGGCTCTGTTGTCTCGTCCGAGTCGTTACTGGTATCTTCTGACTCATCATCGTTTTGTTGAGGAGCTTCTGCTTTTAATGAGCTAATAAGGTCAACAAGAGTTGAACGATATGCTTTAAGCGATTCTTTTGCCGCTTGTGCGCTATCACGGTAAGTTGCAACCGTTCCAGCCACGTCAGGATTCTCACAGTCTACTTCTACGTTGAGTTCGCTAAGCACTGAAGCTTCCAGCGTAGCTGCTGCTTGCGCTTCTGCCACTTCTGCATTTAGCTCATCATAATTGTCGACAGTCAGCTGACCCTTATCGTAGAATTTCTGCACTCGTTCATAAATCTTATCGAATGTTCCAACATGTTTTGTTGCTTGTGCTGAAATACGAGACATTGCAGATGTGATTTTGGCTTGTCGTTTCTCGCAAGCTGCCATGCGAGCTTCTGTTGATTTTACTTGTGCCGTTTCACGCTTTTCCGCAATCATTTCTTTCGTAGCCGATTTACGTTCTTCGATACGCTCTGTTACTTCTGCGGGTCGGCCACGCTGTCTATCTTCTTGTTGAGCATTGACAACTCCTGGCAAAAACAATCCTAGTGATAAAATCACTCCTGTCATTATTGCTAGCGAGCTTTGTATTCGTGTGTATTTTGTCATTTGTTAAGTGTCCTATTTATGTAGTACTATTTAAGCACAAGAACTTCAAAACAAATAATCTGTAAAAGACATAAATCATAATGCATATGCAACAAAATCAAAAAGGATTCGCTCATATATTCATAGTTTTAATTGTAGCAGTTGTTGGGGTTACAGTTTTTGCAGGGTATAGAATCTATAATAAAAATACTTCAACAACTGAAAGCCCAAGTTCTAGCTTTTCTGCTGAAGAATCTACTACTGACGAGCACGAAGAGATGAATGACGAAGAAACTGCTATGGCTACAGAAGATGAATCTAGTGCACCAGATATTAACCAAACTTCTCCATCGACACCTACTACTGAGAGTACCAATTCTGCCCCTATCCAAAATACTAATACTAATACTAATACTAATACTAATACAGGTTCAGGCCCGACAGAATCTATCAGTCAGCCACCTCCAAGTTCAGGTAGCACTCCAACGAGTACAGTAAATAAGAAATCCTTCACCATAGACTCCTTTAGTTTTGGTTATTCTCTAAGCAGTATAAATGTAAGCCCTGGCGATGAAGTAACACTAAAATTGACTAATAGCGGTGGAAAGCATGATTGGGTTGTTAATGAGATAAGCGGCGCTAGAACTAGTATCATTAGCGGCGGACAAACCGATACTATTACTTTTATAGTACCTCAAAGCGCAGCAGGAAAGACTTACAAGTTTTATTGCAGTGTCGGAAATCATAGAGCGCAAGGAATGGAAGGCAACTTAGTCATTTCTTCGTAAGCCATACCAAGAATGAAACATTTCTTACGCAATTTCTTGTAAATATTTACTACTACATTTGTTTTTTAACCATCGGAGAATAATTATATAGGAACGAGTGTGTTTTTTGTTATTAGTTTCATTTCTTCAAATTTCTAAGAAGTAAAGTTCTACTTTCGTAGCTTATGGCGCACCAAACAAAGAACGTCCCAAAGAGATGTTTTTTCGGGCTCGCGGAACGTGAGGGGAGCCCTCACCCGCACCAACCATAAGCACTAGTGAAAGATAGTGTTTCTTATTTTTGTGAGATAATTAAATAATGAACAAAAAAGTCTCAGTAATAATTCCTTGCTTCAATGACAGCGAATCGATTGATGCTGCATTTACGTCAATAGACCATCAAAACTATGAACACATAGAAATTGTAGTAATCGATGATTGTAGCACTGTAAAACTAAATTTATCAGAACTTTCATCGTTGACGAAACATCCTGTTAAATTGATTAGGAATAAGCAAAACCTTGGAGCGAACATGAGTATTAATGAGGGTTTTAATGCTGCTTCCGGTGAGTATATTTGCATACTCGCAGCTGATGATGTATTGCCAACTGACAGCATTTCGCAAAGAGCTAAATTATTGATGAATGGCGCTGATCTTGTTTTAGGAGCAACCCAACAGGTATTCAACAATAATTCAAAGATAATAAAGAGCGTTGACCTAAAAATAGATGCAGTCATAGAATGGCTTGAGCGAAAAGATGAATTAAAGGGGATAAACAATGCGACAGCTATGTACACAAACAACCTCAGGAACAAGACTGGCTATAGGCTTGAGCGCGGAGCAAAAGGAAGCCACGAAGACTATGAATATGTACTTAGATTGTTCTTAAACGCACGTAATCCGGTTACTACGGAACATGTTTGCTACATTTACTATATGGACGAAAGCAGCACTATGTACACCGAGATTAAAAAAGATAAAAAGCAATGGAATTTAGCTCTAGCAGATCTAGAAAAAGAGTATATAGAAAAGATAGGTATAGTCCAGAACCTTTAGAGAATCTGTGATTTTTCAAGTAATAAAGTTCTACTTTCGTAGCTTATGGCGCACCAAATGAGAGATTTCCAGACCTCGGTGTTTTTTCTTTATAGTAGGTTTATTTTAGAGTAGCGTTATAATGATGCAACAACCATCAATTTAAAAAGAGATAGTCATGGTTACAGGATACTGCGTTAAGTGTAAGGAAAAAGGCGTTGAATTATCAGCACCAGAAATTCATCAAACCGCTAAAGGTGGTTTTATGGCTAAAGGGAAGCACCAAGTATGCGGGACTACTGTTTGCGCAATGATGTCTAAAGACAATGCTGAAAAAGCAATTGAAGGTGGCGCAACAAAATCTTACTAATTTGCTAAGCGCACCAAACATAGAGTCGAGCACAATGCTCGGCTTTTTATTTGGTGCAATATAGCTAATAAAAGCAGCTATATTTAAAATATACTGGAAGAGCTACTGATTATAAGTATCTAAGTTCACCGTTGCTTGCTACTATGTATTTATAACAACTAATAAGGTGCATATACATGATTGGCAAAGCTAACTCGTACCCTGCTCGTTTAAAAATTACCTATCAAGAAAAGCATGATCGCTTACGATCATTCTTGAGGCTACTGTGGGCCATCCCAATACTGATCGTTATGAGCGCACTGACGTCTTCTGGCGATACATTAATGATTAAAGAGATTGGAAACGAGGCGTCATACTCAGGAGGCGGAATAACAGGTGGTTTGTTTTTTGCCACACTCTTAATGATTGTGTTTCGTCGAAAGTACCCACAGTGGTGGTTTGATTTTGTACTAGAGCTAAACCGTTTTACGACGAGAGTATGGGCATACGTGCTCTTACTTACCGACCGCTACCCGTCAACTACTGAAGAGCAGTCCGTCAAACTTGAAATTGATTACCCGAATGTTAAGAAAGATCTGAACGACTTATTGCCGCTCGTAAAATGGCTGCTTGCAATTCCACACTATTTTGCGCTATTTGTACTGGTGTTGGCGGCTATACTTGCAACTGTCTTAACATGGCTATCAATTATTTTTACTGGCAAAGCTCCACGTGGTTTGTTTGATTTTGTTGAAGGGGTGCTGCGATGGGGACTTCGGGTTAATGCGTACGCGTTCTTGCTCGTAACCGACAAGTACCCACCATTTAGTCTCAAATAACAAAGCCCGCGCTTCAACGCTGGACTTTATACGATCTGAATATCTTTGTATACATGAGCCACATTAGTGGAAATAAACCGTATTTAGTCCTTTCATTCCCAAACAGCTTTACTAATCTATACTGTCTGTTTAATGACTTGCAACAGTTGAGCGCTCATTCCATGTATTATCTTCCGAGTAAGCACACCATGTCTATAAAATATTTTGTTTACACCTGTGTTCAATAGGTATATAGTCATGGTTTCGTCTGAAGCATCAAGAACATTACCGAATTGCTAAATAGTTTTTTTGTGAGGAGACTTTATGGAAAAAGATACTGGGCGATTGCCCCGACCTATTAATGCCGCAATAGAGCAGGTGCAGCGAATCGGTAGCTCTGTTATGCGTACCATTGCTACACGTGAACTGGCAGAACACTTAATGGAGAGAGATGAAAATCAGCTTATAACTCGAGCTCACGCCAATAGGGAAGTGGCTGTGCAGTTGGATAATCATGATGTTGTACTACATCAGACAAGAATAATTGCGTTCATCCAGGCTTCAAGTCTTGATCGGCGATTACAGTCAGAAGATTCATTGATAGGAGACGAAAAGTTCATGATGTTCCTGGAGACCATGAATGAGTTGCCAGCTGGCGAACGGAATTTTAAATCACTTGGACTTGATGATGATCAAATAGAGCGCATGAGTATATATCCCATACTTAACCAGTGGTTCATAAAAGGTGATTATGACCCTATTGATTAGCTTGGTATAAATACGTCATCAAACGTGACCAAATGTTATCATATCTGTTAAGATATGATGTGTGGCGCCTTGGCCGAGAAGTTAGGCAGCAGTCTGCAAAACTGCGTAGACGGGAGCGTTACCCGTAGGTGCCTCCATATGACAACAAAAAACCGCTCAATTGCTTGAGCGGTTTTGCTTTTCTGTAAGGATATTTCTAGAATATGCTCTTACGTCGGTTTCGCAAGTAGTGCGTTGCACCAGCAGCGATTGTTGTTGCTGCAGGAATCGCTAGTAATGAACCAGCACCAGTGTTCGGGAGTACCTTTGCTGTTTGTACTGGTCGTTCTACCTCAACTCGCACTTCACGGTCAACAGGAACTTCCACAGGAACCTCAACTCGCACTTCACGGTCAACAGGAACTTCCACTGTTTCGGTGACAGTTACAGTTTCTGTTTCAGTAATCACTTCTTGACACGCAGGGTTTGCGATAACAATCGCGTTCATGCGTCGTCCGTCATAGAATGGTCCGTTAGGGAATGGGTGGCTTGGATCAGCTCTTTGACCGCCTCGTACCAAGTCAATCTGTAAGAAACATTTGTCATCACTTGTTGGAAGTGCAGTTGTAATGTCATGTGTTGCAAACGCTTGGTTTGTTTGGGTCGCACGGTTACCAAAGCTTCTAGTCGTTCCATTAAAGAATTCCTGGTCTTGCAATCGCTCACCTTCGTTGTACATCCAAACAGCGATACTAACTTCAGCAGGAGCACAATTCACATCACCAGAGATACTAAATCGCCCAGTAACAGTGTTATTAGCTTCATTTATAGTAAAACCACCATAATCACCACTTACAGCACATTCATTACGTGTTGATGACGTGTCATTTGGACGTGTGAAATGCTGCGCATTCACTACTGGAGCGTACGCGCTAACTCCTAAGGCTATAAACGTGCTCGCTGCGAGAGCTTTAAATGCTATCTTCATAAAATGGTACTCCTTAAACTCTTAACTTAGATTATTATATCACACAATGTAAATAAACGCAAGCATATTATTAAACCTATACTAATCGTACTATGGCTTACATTTTCAGTTCTTTCTATGAAGTATCTTACCAATTTTTAAATACGCACACTGAAATAAAAGTATTGTGCAGGCTTGCATATGTAGATAGAATCAATCTTGTTGTTTAATGTTTATCTTGGGCGAGTGGCGGAATTGGTATACGCGGTGGACTTAAAATCCGCTGACCTAAAAGTCTTGAGGGTTCGAGTCCCTCCTCGCCCACCACTAAAGTACTGATGTTTTAAAGTCAATATTTTTGATATACTATACGTATATTGAATAATAGGAGTAATTACCTCAAATGGAACTTTTTATAATACTTGGAATCGTTGCAGTTGTAGCCATTGGCCTCATCTTTATATACAACAGCTTGGTAAAGCTCAATGTTCGTGTTGATGAAGCGTGGAGTGATATCACCGTACAGCTTAAGCGCCGTGCAGACCTTATACCGAACTTAGTCAATACAGTGAAGGGCTACGCATCACATGAAAGTGGTGTGTTTGAGGAAGTTACAAAAGCTCGTAGCGCAGTTATGAACGCGAATGGAGTCCAAGACACTGCAGACGCAGAGAACATGCTTACTGGGGCGTTGAAGAGCCTTTTTGCGGTTGCTGAAGCGTATCCTGACCTTAAGGCAAACGAAAACTTCAAAGCACTTCAAGACGAGCTTGTAGACACTGAAGACAAAATCCAAGCTGCACGCCGATTCTATAACGGTTCAGCAAGAGACCTCAATATTAAGATTCAAGTTTTTCCAAATAACGTGTTTGCGGGAATGCTTGGTTTTAAATCTCGTGATTTCTTTGAAGTAGAAGAATCAGAAGCTGCAGCTATCGCCCAGCCTACTGATGTTAAGTTCTAAGGAGATTATTCTTTAATGTATCAAGAGATTGCTGCTAATAAGCGGAAGACTGGGTATATGTTGGTTATATTCGTCGCTCTCATAGCGGGTTTAAGCTGGCTACTGAGCCAATACCTTGGAGAGCCAGTAATCACACCTTTCGTTCTCCTAGGCGCCGGGGCTTACGTACTGATTAGCTACTATGCAGGATCTAAAATGGCGATGGGGTTAAGTGGCGCAAAAGAGATCCAGAAAAGTGATAACCCTAGATTGTGGCGTATTGTAGAGAATCTCAGTATTACTGAAGGTATGCCAATGCCAAAAGTGTACATTATAGATGACCCAGCCCCGAACGCTTTCGCGACAGGTAGAGATCCAAAGCACGCCGTTGTTGGCGTTACGAGTGGCTTGCTAGATATGATGAATGATTCTGAGCTAGAGGGAGTAATGGCTCACGAAATAGGACATGTAAAAAACTACGATATTAGAGTGTCGTTACTTGCATTTGCGTTGGTCGCAGTAGTGAGTATCCTAGCGGATATTATGATTCGTGCAACGTGGTTCAGGGGTAGCGACAACAATAACAATAGTGGTGCTTTGTTTATGGTAGCAGGACTGGTGGGTGCGATTCTTGCCCCTATTGCTGCCGCGTTAATCCAAGCAGCGATTTCTCGGCGAAGAGAGTATTTGGCTGATGCCACTGGAGCTCTGACGACAAGGTACCCTGACGGACTCGCAAGTGCACTAGAGAAGATAGGTGCGTACGGCTCAACGATGCGCCGTCAAAATGCTTCAACAGCACACTTGTTCTTTGCTAATCCACTGAAAGCTAAGAGTCTGTCTAATATGTTTAGTACTCATCCTCCTGTGGAGGAGCGAATTAAGCGTCTTCGCAACATGGGGAATGGCGCGTAAGCAGATGGCTCAGAAGACAAAATCTCGTAAGGGTGCTGAGGCAAAACCCAGGACTCTTGAGAAGCCTCGCTATAGCTCGTTCAAGTTACATAAGAAAATACAGCACGATAAACCTACGCTTATGAGTGCTTGGGGAATATGGAAAAAAAGTCTTCAACACGTACTTAAATACAAAAAGCTTTTCGCAGGTATTACGCTCATATACTTGGCACTTACAGTAGTGCTTGTACGCGGTCTAGGTAACACAACGGATATACCACTACTCAAAGAAACCATTGAAGAGGTTTTGAGCGGAGGAGCTGGCCAGGTACTTGTTGGCGTAACGCTATTCGGGGAATTGCTAAGCTCGGCAACAAGTACTACAACTGCTGTCGCAAGCACTTACCAATCTATGATTGTGATTATTGTTAGCCTTGTAGTGATATGGGCATTACGGCAAACACATGCAGGTAGTAAGGTTCGAGTTAAAGAATCATTTTATAAAGCAATGTATCCATTACTGCCTTTTATTCTAGTGTTGTTTGTCATTGGCTTGCAGTTTATACCTTTCATTATGGGTGCAACAATTTTTGGCACGGTTGTATCAAATGGGCTGGCAGTTACTGTAGTCGAGACGGTGCTCTGGGGCTGCTTGTTCTTCTTACTGGCAGTTCTGAGTTTGTATATGGTAAGTTCGTCTGTTTTTGCGCTTTACATAGTAACGTTACCAGATATGCAGCCTATGCAAGCACTTAGATCTGCACGTGAACTCGTACGATACAGGCGATGGACGGTACTTCGTAAAGTGTTATTTTTGCCATGCATCTTACTTATCATTGCAGCAGTAGTTACGATACCTATAATTATTTTCTTAGCTGTAATCGCTGAGCCGCTTTTCTTGGTTTTAACTGCAGCATTTGTGGTATTTGTGCATAGCTATCTTTACACGCTGTATAGGGAGCTTTTGTAGTGAATGACAGTAAGCAGCGTGCTCAAAAAATACGGAAACTATTGAATACATATTCTCATGAGTATCATGTGCTTGACGCCCCAACCGTAGAAGATGCAGTCTACGATAGCCTATTTCAAGAATTAAAAGCGATAGAGTCGCAATACCCGGAGCTTGTAGTGCCAGAATCAACTACACAGCGTGTTGGGGGTGTGCCTGCAGCTGCATTTTCCAAGTTTGAACATTCGCAGCCGATGATGAGTCTGCAAGATTGTTTCTCAGATGATGAAGCTCAAGCATGGATTACACGTATTAAAAAAATCGACTCGTCTGTTGCAACCACTGAATTTTGGGTTGATTCTAAGAAGGATGGGTTAGCTTGTGCGTTGCATTATCAAGATGGCGTCTTGATTCGTGCTGTGACACGTGGCGATGGAAAGGTTGGAGAGGTTGTTACAGCAAATGTTCGTACGATTCAAAGTATACCTTTGCGCTTGCTAGGCGACCACACTTTTACAAAGGGCTACACTGAAGTGAGGGGTGAAATACTGATCTACAAAGAAGACTTTGAAGCGCTAAACGCACAAAAAAAGCTAAAGGGCGAGGTGCTTTATGCAAACCCACGTAATCTTGCTGCAGGTACTATTCGTCAATTGGACCCGAAGCTTGTCGCTGAAAGACCATTAAAGTTTCATGGCTATGATGTGCTTCGGTCAACGGCTACAGAAGTACCAACGAATAGCTACGCATATGAGGCTATGCGTGAGCTAGGTTTTATTACAGGCACAGTGGCGCATAAAGAGCATGATCTAGATAATGTTCTCCGGTATGCTCATGAGTTTAGTGAAAAGAGAGAGACTTTGCCGTATATTACAGACGGATTAGTCGTAAAGATTGATAATAGGGAATTACAAAAAACTTTAGGTTCAGTAGGTAAGAATCCACGAGGGGCGATAGCCTACAAGTACCCAGCAGAACAAGCAACAACAGTCGTACGCGATATTGTTATTCATCTCGGCAGGACAGGGGCAGCAACACCAGTGGCTGTTTTCGAGCCTGTTGCTGTAGCTGGGACGACTGTAAAGCACGCTAGTTTGCACAATGCAGATGAGATAGCGCGCAAAGATATTCGTATCGGCGATACGGTTGTTATATATAAAGCCGGTGATATTATTCCACAGGTGGAATCAGTTGTGATTGAATTGAGACCAAAGGGTGCAAAAAGATTTAATATGGAGCATGTGCTCAAACAACAGTATCCTGACGAAATCTTTGAAAGAGCTGGGAATGAAGTTGTATACCGCATGAAGAATACTAACGGTATACAACTATTGAAGCGTTCTTTGCAGCATTTTGCGAGTAAAAGTGCCCTCGATATACACACACTGGGTGCCAAGAATGTTGCTGCACTTGTGGATGCTGGATTAGTGGCTGATTTGGCAGATACATTTACGCTTACTACTGCACAGCTCGTGGCACTTGATCGTTTTGCCGATGTATCAGCTACGAAACTTGTTGAGGCAATCCAGTCCAAAAAGAACCCGCCCTTAGATCGCTTTCTTTTTGGACTTGGAATTCGCCATGTTGGTGCACAAACAGCAATTGATCTCGCTAAAGTATTTCACAACTTAGATAATTTAGGTACAGCTTCGTTCAAGGATGTCCAAGCTATTGAAGGAGTAGGGACAATCGTTGCTGAATCTATTATGCTGTGGTTTGAAGACGAGGCTAATCAGGCATTACTTGCCAAGTTTAGAAAACTGCAAGTATGGCCCAGGGACATCAAGGTTGCATCGGGAAAACTCAATAATCGCAAATTTGTTGTCACAGGAACACTTTTGTCTATGAGTCGTGACGAAGCAGCACAAAGAATTAAAGATTTAGGTGGTACGTTTCAGGCGACACTCAGCAAAGATACTGATGTCTTGGTGGTAGGCAAGAACGTTGGATCATCCAAGCTTGCAAAGGCAGCAAAGTACGGTACCACGCAAATTGATGAAACCGAATTCAAGGGTTTGATAGTATAAGCGTCAAAGATAAATTACCAGACAAACCACACATAACAAGAGGAATTTATGAACATTACAGTGGTAAAACCTACGAGCTGTTAAGCATTGTACTTCATAGCGAAACACTCGATTGGTATGTGCACTACAGGCCATTGTACGAAGCGTCGGTTTCCGACTGGATACGTCCTTATGAGATGTTTTTTGAAGATGTTATCGTGGACGGCTTAACGCGACCGCGATTTCGGATTGTACAAAATATCAGTAGAGGCATTTCTAGTCCTAGCTCACGAAAGAGCGCTGTAATTGACAATTTTTGATTTTTGATTATGCTTATAAGTATATCGTGCGCTCCATGCGGTGCGTTAAATACAAAGACATAAAATAAATATCCACCGCAAGGGTGGGCGCGCACGAAATCAAAAGCTACCACTTTTATGGTGGCTTTTGTTATACTACCCCATGTTTTATGGGGATATAGCTCAGTTGATTAGAGCGCCTCGCTGGCAGCGAGGAGGTCCGGGGTTTGAGTCCCCGTATCTCCACCATACTAAAAAGATCAGGTACATCCTGGTCTTTTTAGTAGCTTGCACATCATTGTACATATGAGTCCAAAAGAAGAAATGATCCATGAGCGTGCCGTGGTTTTCCTGATAGTTCCATTTACTGATACAATACCAGTCATGAAAAGAGGTCTAATTTAGTGAAACGAACAATAACGCTGCTAGTTGTTTTTGGGTTAGTGATTTTTGGAGTTAGTGGTGCTGCATATCTTAAGTCTGAACGAGAAGATCCTCGGAATGTTTTTCAAGCTATGCTTAACAATAACTTACGCACAACGAGTGTTACCCGTTCTGTGTCACAAAACGATGGACAACAGTCGCTTGAGCAGTATGTGAGATTCCAGCCATCGGGTATGCAAATCGCGTATGCAACGACGATACTGGAGCAACTTGGAGTACAAAGAGCTCGTGTTGTAACCGAGAATGTGGGTACTCCATCCACCGATTACGTGCAATATACGTCGATTGAGAGTGACCAAGAAAATGAAGCCGGTGAAACAATAAATTTTGATGAAGTACTAAATATGTGGGGTGAGACTGAAGTACAGGATCCGAACGCAACCACAGGTGAGTTGTATAACGAGATAGCGCTCGCAGCAATACCATTTGGTAATCTTTCTGCAAATGACAGAAAAGAGTTATTACGATTTATTGAGGACGAATCAGTCTACGTTGTTGATTATTCGGCAGTAAACAAAGTGAACGTAGATGGTCGCCAAGCCTATGTATATCCTGTTACTGTACAGCCACAAGCGTATATAGGCCTTTTGCAGCTATATGCGGCTAAAGTGGGGCTTACACAGCTTGAAGGGGTAGACCCAGCACTCTACACTCAATCACAGCCACTGCAACTTACGATGTCAATTGATGTATTAACTCAAAGAATAATGAGTATAGCTTACCCAAACGGCAGAGCTGAACAATACGGCGGTTACGGCATCCCTGTGTTGCAGCAAATCCCAGAAGAAACAATTCCACTCACTGAGCTACAGTCACGAATTCAATCCTTGCAGTAAGTTGTTTTATTGAAATGTGATGAAACGAAAAGGCGTGTCGATTATGAAGCCAGATAAAGATGATAATTCTAGCGAAGACAGAAATAGTGACACTCACAGCTCTGAAGATCAGAGAGGGCGTACCGAGTTATCTTCAGTGAATGAATCTCATGAACCACGTAATTTCATATCTCGTCTCAAGAAAAGACCAGCAGCCATTACCGCTTTTCTTGTAGCACTTCTCGCTATTACTGGTTCTGTTATGGCGTACGTAACGTTAATCGTACCAAATCAACCGAATAACGTTATCAGACAGGCGCTCGCAAACAGTTTCGATGGCGAAGCTTTCGAGCGAGTTAGTTTTGAAGGCGGGTTGACGACAACTTCAAATGATAACCAAACGGGACTGGCTACTACCTTTATTGGTTATTCGTCAAAAGATGGAGTTTTTGATTTTTCTAGCTCCACTGACGTTGGTGATTTAACGCTAAGCTTGGACATAAGGCGACCACAAGCACGAGATATTTTTGCGAGAGTTGGCGGATTGACTGACGCAGATGCGCTTCTTGATGAACTTGGCAGCACTGGGGATTCTCAATCTGCTGTGCTCATTGTTGGATTTATTCAAGCGTTGAATGATCAATGGCTTGTGTTCGAGGAAAGTCTTATTGATAACATCGGCAACGGTGAGTTACGGATCGGTTTAAGCGATGAAGACAAGAAAATAATCCAAGATGCGTATCTAGAGCATGAATTTATTGAAGTTGCGAGTCAAGGTGATAACCAAGAGATACACGGAATTGAAAGTATGCAGTATACCGTCTCAATTAATAAAGAAAATTTGGTTGCCTTTGCTGACTCTCTTCGCCAACAAAATATCGCTGGACTTGGACAAGTTGACGATCTGCGTGAGATCAATGCCTTTGACTTTTCAAGTACAAACATACAGTTGTGGGTTTCTAAGGACGATAAATACTTTACGCAGCTTCAATTTGTGTATGAAAAAGAAGATAGACGTTTTGAGGTGCGCATTGCGAGTAAAGATATCAATATCGAGCGGCAGGTAGAAATGCCGGAAAATGCTCAATCAGTACTTGATATCCTTGGTGCGCTTGGGCCATTACTTTCTGGTGGCTCTGGTGATGAGATGATTTTCGAACAAAATACGGGCCAGCAAATGTCTACTAATATGCCGCTTCAATAAACTATGAAACAAATTGCACGTACGATTATAGTCGCTGTATTGGCATGGCAGGTCCGGCGTTTGCACCGTAAGTATCAGTTTCGGACTATTTGTGTCGTTGGGAGTATTGGTAAAACGAGTACCAAGCTTTCGATTGCAAAATTACTAGGCTCCAGTATGCGTGTACAGTACCAGGATGGAAACTATAATGATCTTGTAAGTGTGCCGCTTGTTTATTTTGGTCAACGCCTCCCAGGTCTCCTAAATCCTTTCGCATGGTTTAAGGCGATTATAAAAAACGAGTTTATTCTCGCAAGAGGATATCCTTATGACGTTGTCGTGCTAGAAATTGGTACTGACAGGAAGGGTGACATTGCTGCATTCAAAAAGTATGTACATTCAGACATTGCTGTCATAACAGCAATTGCTCCGGAACACATGGAGTATTTTGGGACAATTGATGCCGTTGCAAAAGAAGAGTTTGCGGTATCAAATTATGCAGACAAACTTGTGATCAATAATGATCTTGTAGGAGCCCGTTACATTGATGAATTTGCTAAAAATTCCAAAGTCACTACATATGGTATTCGTAAGGGTAGTACATATACCCTCAAGGTGAATAAGATTGAAGCTTCTGGCACTGAGTTTCAATTAACTACTAGTAACAGTAGCTCGGTATCTGGCAAGCACTGGTCTTTTGCAAAATCACAGTTATACTCCCTCACGGCTGCAATGAGTGTTGGTTCTATGCTCGGACTAAATATGGAGCAACTACAATCAGGAATTGCACGCATCACTCCAATATCGGGGCGTATGCAGTTGCTTCAAGGCAAAAAACAGACTGTTTTGATCGATGATACGTATAATGCGAGCCCAGATGCTGTAATTATGGCGTTACAAACGCTTTATGATCACCCTTCATCGCAGAAGATAGCCGTACTTGGAGCTATGAATGAACTTGGTGATTTTTCGCAAGCAGCACACGAGTCAGTTGGCGATGCTTGCGATCCTCGTTTACTTGCGCTCGTTGTGACGCTTGGGCCAGATGCGAACAAGTGGCTTGCCCCTCGAGCGAGGGCTCGGGGATGTACAGTGATATCTGTCGTACATCCTGAGCAAGCAGCGACTGCTGTGCTAGATATTGTTGAACCAAAAGCAGTCATTCTTGCGAAAGGTTCACAAAATAATGTGTATGCCGAAGAGGTTGTAAAGTTGTTGCTGCACAACAAAGCTGACGCCTCTAAACTTGTTCGACAAAGTCCTGAGTGGTTGCGCATCAAAGCGAAGAATTTTGCAACAGTGCCACCACAGCAGTAATCTGCGTTTTTTGGCGCGCAGTTTGCTTTTTAGGAAGTGTCAGCAACGCAATTTTACGGGCAAACGTGAGCCCAGAAATTGCAGTCAGTTCACCTCGTTCAATATATTCTTGTACAAAACGTGTCGGTAGTAGCGCTGCACCACCAGAATGTAGTACAACCTGGCGAATCAATTCTGGGCTGGTTGACCGAAACGCTACATTGATTTCCACGCCTTGTTCCTTACAGGCAGCTGCAATGAGCTTAAACGTTGTAGAGTCAGGGTTGTATGTTACAAATTCTGTAATTGAGTAGTTTTTTAGCGACCGAGTTACTGATGTTTCGTGCACTGGGTTTGCTACAAGCGTAAACGGTTCAGAAAATGCATATTCAATAACCACGGAAGAACTTTCAATCACTGGCGGAAGCGTTACAATTGCAAAATCAAGTTGCCCAAGCTGAAGCATATGTAATAGACGGGAAGAGTTGTCGACGTGGAGTGTCGTATTTGTCCGAAATTGAGTAGATTGTAATAGCTGCAGCGCAACGCTATCTATGGTTCCTATGATAGTTTGTGGCAACTGTTGTGAGCGCGACAGTTTACTTTTCATATTTTCTAAATCAATCCTCATACGTTGCGCAACTTCGTATACAAGTTGACCAGCAGCTGTAAGCTGGAGCGGGCGGGCGTTTAGTTCAAAAATCCGTTCGCCTATTTCATTTTCAAGACTTTTTATAGCTACGCTTAGTGCTGGCTGAGATATATTTGTCACACGTGCAGCTTTTGTAAAGCTCCCATGCTCTACTATGTCTAATAACTTCTTATAACGTTGGTCCATAATAAAATATTATACATCAATTAAAACTATATATTTGAGTTATAGCATATAGAAACAGTATGCTTGTATCAGCGAATTAAACAAGGAGACAGGCAATGGCAGGTAAGATTAAAGTTGCAATCGTAGGGGTGGGTAACTGTGCATCGTCTCTCGTGCAAGGGATTCATTACTACAGAGACGCAAAAGACGATGAGCACATTCCAGGACTTATGCATACGAATTTTGGTGGGTATCACATTCGGGACATAGAAATTGTGGCTGCATTTGATGTGAATACAAATAAAGTAGGAGTAGACGTCGCAGAGGCAATCTATGCTCGTCCAAATAATACGGCGATATTTGCTGAAGTGCCAAAAATAGGGGTAACAGTGCTTCGAGGTCCAAGGCTAGACGGTGTGAATAAGTACACCGAAGCAGTTGTTCCTGTTTCTGATGCCCCAGAAGTCGATGTAGTGCAGGTGTTAAAAGATACTGGCGCAGAAGCTGTTATAAACTATTTACCAGTTGGTTCTCAGGAAGCTACAGAGTTTTATGCACAGGCTTCTATAGATGCTGGGTGCGGTTTCGTAAACTGCATACCGGTGTTTATTGCAAGTAATCCTGTCTGGGCTAAAAAGTTTGAAGACGCCGGATTGCCAGTAATTGGTGATGATATTAAGGCGCAGGTTGGCGCCACTATTGTGCACCGTACACTTACGAACCTATTCTTAGACCGTGGTATGAAAATTGAAAAAACATACCAACTAAACGTTGGCGGTAATACTGACTTTATGAACATGCTCGAGCGAGAGCGACTCACAAGTAAGAAAGAATCTAAAACTAAGGCCGTGACCTCAATGATTGAAGCTCGTGGTCAAACCATTCATGAAGAAGATGTACATGTTGGCCCAAGTGACTATGTGCCGTGGCTCAAAGACAATAAGGTCTGTTACTTGCGGATCCAGAGCAGACATTTTGGTGATGTGCCTATGGATGTCGAGGTGCGTCTTAGTGTTGAAGATTCACCAAACTCAGCTGGTGTTGCTATAGATTCAATTCGCTGCTTAAAGCTTGCACTGGATCACGGGTTAAAGGGGGCAATTGTAGAGCCCGCTGCTTTCTTCAAGAAACACCCACCAAAGCAAATAGAAGATCGTCATGCAAAAGAGCTCGTCGAGGCATATATTGTCAAATATGGTAAGAAGCAAGTAGCTCGTAAGAAACAAACCGTCAAAGCATAGCGCGCTGCTCGACTTGGAGCGTTTCCGATCACTGTCATCACCTGTTAAAATAAGGTGAACTGAAGAGGAATCGATTTATGAAACGCTACAATCCGAAAGACGTCGAGCCAAAGTGGCAAAAAATCTGGGAAGAGTCACAGCTATACCGGGCTAATGATGTAAGCAAAAAACCGAAATACTACGCGCTCAGCTTTTTTCCATACCCGAGTGGTGTTGGACTTCACATTGGCCATACTCGAAACTTCACCATTACTGACGTTATTGCGCGCTACAAGAGGCTCCAAGGATATGAGGTACTTCACCCGATGGGCTGGGATAGCTTTGGGTTGCCAGCCGAAAACTTTGCGATCAAAACCGGCACGCCACCTCAAGTAACTACCAAACAAAACACCGATAACTTCCGGGCACAAAGTAAACGACTTGGTCTGTCGATTGATTGGAGCCGTGAGTTTGGCTCAACTGATGCTGATTATTACAAATGGACGCAGTGGTTTTTCTTATTGCTCCATAAGCGTGATTTGGCGTATCGCAAAGAAAGCCTACAGTTTTGGTGTAATGTTTGTAAAACAGTGCTTGCGAATGAACAAGTCGTGAATGGCTGTTGCTGGCGCCACGAAGATATACCTGTGACGAAAAAGAATTTGCCGCAGTGGTTCTTTAAGATAACCAACTATGCAGATAGGTTGGCACAAGATCTAGATAGTCTTGACTGGCCCGAGGGTATTAAAGCCATGCAACGCAACTGGATCGGCAAAAGTACTGGTGCTGAAGTAGATTTCCAGATTGTGGACTCAAACGAAAAGCTACGAGTTTTTACGACAAGACCAGACACGTTATACGGTGCGACATACATGGTTGTTGCTCCAGAACATCCTTTACTGAAGGAAATAACTACTTCTGAACAAAGGACGAGCGTTGATAGCTACGTCGCAGACGCAATAACGAAGACCGACATTGATCGCATGGACGACTCACGAGAAAAAACCGGCGTATTTACGGGCGCTTATGCGGTAAATCCGGTTAATAAAGAACATATCCCAATATGGGTAGCAGATTATGTATTGGCGGGTTATGGTACCGGCGCGATCATGGCGGTACCGGCACACGATGAACGTGATCATGAGTTCGCGGTTCAATATTCACTGCCTATTGTTCGGGTTGTAGAGCCTACTGCAGGCGAAGCCACTGGCGACGACACTCATAAAGAATCTGTTTTTGTGGCGTTACGAAACCCTGCGAATAACACTGTTCTTGTGCTGGACTGGGGTCCACGTCAAGAACGATTCGGTGGTAAGATGCTGATTGGTGGAGGCGTAGAGGGCGACGAAAGTCACCAAACTACCGCAGAAAGAGAAATTGTAGAAGAAACAGGTTACAAAAACCTTACATTTGTGAAAGAGACTGACTACAAAGGTCACGGTTATTTCTACTCAAACACGAAGCACAAAAACATGCATGTGAGTGGCAAGGGCTTGTTATTTGATTTGATAGACGAAGAGCAGGCAGCTACGAACCTGGATGAAGGTGAAAAGAATAAATTTACCATCGCTTGGGAGCCAATAGAAAAAGTTGCCAACTTGCTAGATGATGGCGTGCACGAAGCGATGTATCGAGATTTGGTACTTGGCGAGTGCTATCACGACGAAGGTTTGATGGTGAATTCTGGGGAGTATAGCGGTATGAGTTCTAGTGACGTCCGCGAAAAGATTGTCGTTGAACTGAATGCGCGTGGAAACGGGGAAGAGAAGATAAACTTTCGGATTCGTGACTGGTTAATAAGTCGCCAGCGCTACTGGGGGGCTCCCATCCCGATTATTCACTGTGAAAAATGTGGCACGGTACCGGTGCCTGAAGAACAGTTACCGGTTGTATTACCTGAGCTTGAAGATTTTCAGCCAAAAGATGACGGCCGTTCACCGCTCGCACATATTGATGAGTGGGTGAACGTCGACTGTCCTGAGTGTAGCGGTCCGGCAACTCGTGAGACAGACACCATGGATGGTTTTGCGTGCAGTAGCTGGTATTTTTTGCGGTTTACAGATCCGCACAATGACTCAGTTGCGTTTGGCCGTGAGCTTGCTGAAACATGGATGCCGGTTGATATGTATGTTGGCGGCGCAGAACATGCGGTAATGCACTTGCTGTACGCCCGGATGTGGACAAAAGTCATGCACGACGTTGGGCTTATTAGTTTTGATGAGCCATTTAAAGCACTCCGTAATCAAGGCATGTTACTCGCAGAAGACGGAGAGAAAATTAGCAAAAGCAAAGGCAACGATATCAGGCCTGAAGAAATCATTGACAACGGCTATGGCGCTGATGCGTTGAGGCTCATTGTGTTATTTCTTGCGCCTTATAGTCAGTCAACTCCGTGGAGTAATGAAGGTTTGGGCGGCGTTTACCGGTTCTTGCAGCGTGCTTGGACAATTACAAACGAATACATAGATGCCAGCGAGCCAACATCTGATACACAATCCTCAGAACTTCTCGTAACCCGAAGTAAAGCCGTAAAGAAAGTCACTGAAGATCTTGAAGATATGAGTTTCAACACCGCGATTGCAGCTATGATGGAGTACGTTAACGAGCTCTATAAACTCAAGCTTAATATTGCATTCAGCGATACTGCTTGGAAATCAGCAATAGAGGCGCTTGTACTCATGCTTGCGCCGTTTGCGCCGCACATGACTGAGGAGCTTTGGCAACAGTTAGGGAATAAAACATCAGTACACACTGCTGATTGGCCATCGTGGGACGATCAATTACTTGCTACGGACACAGTCATTGTTGTGGTGCAGGTAAATGGGAAGGTTCGGGCTGAAATAGAAATAGACAAAAACATGCCTAAGGATGACGCACTGAAGCTAGCATTACAAAACGAAAAAGTGGCCAGCTTTATAGCTGACCACCCAGTCAAGAAATCTATTTATGTTCCCGGCCGAATCATCAATTTCGTGATCTAGAACTTAGATGTACTGATGTAAATCGACTGTACCTTTCGGTATTTGGACGGGGAATATATTCTCATTCATCCAGTTATAAATTGCACGTCTGCCTATTTCGTTACATGTTTCAGGGCTGATATCTGTAGTTTCAAAGTTGCCCTTCGGCAGTATATGAACATGAACAGACTCTGGCCCCCAACTACTACCGAGTGTAGAGCGCTGACCTTTGATAGATGCAAGGTTGACTTCTTTTTCAATACCACTTGATTGTGTGTAAATAGATAGCATGAGTAAATATTATATTTTAATTCTCTATAGTCAATGTAGGTGGAAGAGCAGGTCTGTGTTGAATAGGTACGCCTAGCTCGTTAAACGCACCAGTAATGTTACCCCGTGATAATTCACAGGCTCGTACCTCTTCATATATGGACTGAGGTTTTATAATTCGTTTCGTATCTGGATGTGCTTGTAGCGTAATTGGATCATCAGGGTTACCTAGAACCCCATTGACACAAACCTCAACACTATCAAGATTTTTTCTATCATTCTCGTTGATTTGATCTAAAGCATATATGCCAGAAGCGAATACTCCTACAAGCCCTAGCCCTGCAACGACTTTTTTGAGGGGTGGTAAGTGAAGCTCTCTTTTGGGAACGTTAGTTTCTATTGGTGCTTCTTCTGATGTGGATCGAAAAGGTGATTTCATGATTACATTATATCACTTAAGCTTATATATGTCAATATATTTTATGGTTATTACTTGAGTTAACTCTGTATTTACGGTACAATAGCATGAAGTTTATTAGTATTAAAACCATAAGGAGCTGGATTTAACATGGGTAAACCTAAGAAACGAACCAGTTCACGTAAAACTGGACTACGCCGAAGCCACCTCGTTGTTGAGCTCGCGCGTGCAGTAAATGCGAAATCTCCAGTCAAGGCTTACACAACTCGCCGCGAAAGTGGCAAGAAGCTTTCTGCAAAAGCAGAATAGTTTTACGTGTATACTTGATATAGAAGATACAAAACAAGGAATTTAACAACTACAATGGCATCAAACCGTCACCTCGGTCGAATTATTGCATTACAGACTCTGTACGAACAGGATTTTCGATTGGAGTGTCAAGACACGACGTTTGATGTTGATGAAGTACTGCAACGTAACATAAAACGATACGCTGCAATGGTAGATGATCGGGAGTTTATTCGCAGTGTTGTTGCTGGTGTAAATAGGAATAAGGAAGAAATCACCAAGATTCTTCAGCCAATCGCTCCTGACTGGCCAATAGATCAGATTGCACGCATGGATCGCATTGTACTTTTGATGGGTGCATACGAGTTACTTCACGGTACTGATGTGCCGCCGAAGGTCGCGATTAACGAAGCGGTAGAGCTTGCAAAAGCTTTTGGTGGTGAGAATTCGAGTAAGTTTATAAACGGGGTACTCGGAACAGTGCTCCGAGACAAAGAACAAGGTAGTGATCAAGCTGCCGGTACAGAATCCAAGGATAAGAAGTAGTTACGTGAAAAGACCAAAGCCGATACAAGGTTTAAAGAAGTTTGTGAAGCGCCGCCCAGCTATTAGTGAGGTCGTGCGTGAGCCTACTGCTGGTGGGGTTATTTTTCGGCGTAACAAGCAATCAAACGAAATAGAAATACTTCTTATTCAGGACGCAAAGGACAGGTGGACTATTCCTAAAGGCCATATCGAAGAGGGTGAAAAGTCGCGCGAAACTGCAGAGCGTGAGATCCGTGAAGAAACTGGCTTGAAAGAAATGAAAGTACTCAACTGGCTTGGTAAAATAAACTTCAGATACCGACGAGTTTCTAGTTTGGTACTTATGACAACCGAGATATTCCTTGTGCGTGCACTGGGTGATACCGATGATTTAACACCAGAAGATTGGATGAACGGTATCCAGTGGTTTACCGCAGCAGAAACGCTCGATAAAATCGAGTACGAAGACATTGGTAAGATTATACTTTTAGGGCTTAAAAAAATACGGAGTGAGCAGTTGTAGCTATGGATTCAGAGAAGTATCAAGAATTTGCTGAATTAACTCTTGGTGGTCGATTTCATAATGTAGATCTACTTATGACAGCATTCACGCACCGATCGTACGTGAACGAGCACAGAAAAACTGCCAAAGAACACAACGAACGGCTTGAGTTTCTTGGTGATGCGGTGTTGGAATTGGTCGTTACTCAATATTTATACGGTAATTTTACTGATCCGGAGGGCGTGCTGACGAACTGGCGGAGCGCGTTAGTGCGAACCGAAAGTATTGGCGACGCTGCCATGCGCTGCGAGTTTGAGCCACTCCTTCGTTTGAGTCGTGGTGAAAAACGTGGCACGGACAGGGCTCGAGCACAGATTCTTGCGAATGCATACGAAGCTGTTATTGGTGCGTTGTACCTTGATCAAGGCTACGACAATGCGAAAGAATTTATCGAAAAGACGCTACTTATTACGTTTCAGGAAATCCTTAAAACTGGTTCATGGATGGATCCAAAGTCACATCTGCAAGAAATTGTGCAAAGCCATGAAGGCCATACGCCGCATTATAAAGTGATTGAAGAAACTGGCCCTGATCACGACAAGAACTTCACGGTTGGTGTGTTTGTTGATGGAAATCTGAAAGGGACAGGACAAGGTCCAAGTAAGCAAGCTGGGCAAGTCGCTGCTGCTGAAGCTGCGCTTTTAACATATAAAGATTAGGCGCTTCGTCGTAACCTCGAGGTGATTATTTGACAACAGGGGTGATTACCGGTAAAATACAACGGTATTAAATAACCCTAACAGGGAAGGAAATAGAATGTTAGTCATTCGTATGCAGCGAACTGGCCGTACCGGTCACGCTCAATTCCGCGTAGTCGTTCAAGATTCACGCCGGACCCCTACAAGTGGTCGCGTTGTAGCTGCCCTCGGTAGTTATAACCCTCACACAAAAGAATCAACACTTAACAAAGAAAAAGCTGCGTTGTATCTAAGTAATGGCGCACAGCCGTCAGACCGTGTCATTCGACTCTTGCAGGCTGAAGGCGTAAAGCTACCTGATTGGGTAGAAGTACCCGACCAAAAACAGCGTAAAACGAAGAACGTTGAGAAATTACGTAAGAACCGACCAGCTGAAGAGCCGGTTACTGAGGCGGCACCTGAAGAGGTCGAGTCAGTCGAACCTGCAGATTCTACTGAAGAATCTGCAAAAACAGAAGACTAAGTGTAATATCTCACACCTATCAATAAAAGCCCTTAAGCTCAGGGCTTTTTTTGATATACTAATAAGGCACATCTGTAATTTGGAGGCATGTCAGTCATGAGTAGTATCGACCAACAGTTTGTCGAGTTCATAGTAAAGTCACTTGTAGGTAACCCCGATGCGGTACACATAGAACGTCGTATAGATGAGAAGGGTGTTTTGTTAGAACTCACCGTAGACGGCGAAGATCTAGGCAGGGTTATTGGTAAAAGAGGAGCTACTGCCCAAAGTTTGCGTACGCTCTTAAGGGCGCTTGGTACAAAAAACGACGCAAGATATAATCTTAAAATCATTGATCCAGAGAACGCGAACGGGCAACCATATTCTAGTTCGTCTAGCTCATCAGATGATTCAAGCAACGATCTCAGCACAATAGCAGATCAACCCAGTGATAATTTATCTAAAACTAGAAAAGAGCTTGAAGAATTAGACGATCTTGACGTATAATAGTGAAGTTATCGGCTGAGACTGATTCAGCGATAAAACAAATATAAAAACATTCTTAAGCTCTGCGAGCCATTCACCTTCGTGGTGATTGGGAGCTTTATGTGACAGACGGAACCGGTTACCCCGGTTCTTTTTGTTTTTGATAGATATGAATATAAAATATTGATATAATAATTACAATGAAAATTCAAATTATTAGTTTGTTTCCTGAAATGTTCGCCCCCGTGCTCGAGACAAGCATGCTCTGGAAGGCAAAAAACAAAGGGATTGTTAGTTACGAGTACATAAATTTACGTGATTTTGGTTTAGGTCAACGCAAAATGGTTGACGATACGCCCTATGGTGGTGGCGATGGTATGCTACTGAAACCGGAACCCTTGTTCGCTGCAATCGAAACGGCAAAAGATTCAGACCCTTCCGCCATAACGTATTTAATGACACCCCGAGGTGAGCGCCTGCGTCAGCCACGTGTGCAAGAGTATGCCGAAGAAGCCAAGGGGATGATAGTTGTGTGTGGCAGGTACGAGGGGTACGACGAGCGAGTCACTACGTTGATAGATCGTCAGGTTAGCATAGGTGATTTTGTGCTTACGGGCGGCGAGCTGCCTGCGATGACACTTATAGACGCGGTGGTGCGACTGTTGCCTGGAGTGCTTGGTGGTGCGCAAAGTGCAGAAATTGAAAGTTTTAGCGACGGAGAGTCATTAGAGTTTCCGCAGTATACTCGACCGTCTGATTTTCGAGGTATGAAAGTGCCAGATGTACTACTAAGCGGAAATCATGCTGAAATTGAAAAGTGGCGTAGCGAGCAATCTCGTCTGCAGCGCTAACGTGCCAGATAGTTCACCTTTGTCTGTGAGCTTACCTGGTACAATACTAGTATAAGAGGAGTATATTTATGTTTTCAATCAAACCAGTATTTGCACATTGTGATCTACCATGCGGAGTCTATAATCCACTTCAAGCACGTATCGAAGCAGAATCAATTCATAAGATTTTGTCTGAGAAACTAGACAGCCTTGACGATCACAATAAGACACGAGCGGTCATTATTAAAGAAGAACGAGCAGAGCTCGTAAAGCACCACCTTTGGGTGCTATGGACTGACTACTTTAAGCCCGAGCATCTTGAAAAACATCCCAATATTCACGAGCTTTTTTGGAAGGCAACGAAACAAGCGGGGAGTATTAAGAAGACTATCGATCCAACTGAGTCTCAAAAGCTACTCGACATGATAGATGAGATCTCGGAAGTGTTTAACGCAACTAAAACGGGGTAAGATGCTTTTTGTGCGCAGGGTTCATGGCAGTAGTATGTTGCCATCATTTAATGATGGCGATGTCTTATTGCTTTTCAAGGGTCGCCGTAAGGGTTTAAAGCGTGGTGATATTGTCATGTTTCGACACCAAGGTATTGAAAAAATTAAACGAATTGTGAGCATCAGGAATGAATTGCTTTGGCTTGAGGGTGACAATAAAGCAGCGAGCACTGATAGCAGAGATTTTGGATCTGTGCCAATTGAGCAAGTGATTGCTAAAGTAGTTGCGCCAATATGTAGAAACAAACGTACCGGAGGCGTTAAGCGTTTATTTTCTTAGAGTTGTTGTCTATACAAACCGGGCATGTTTCTTCGTGTTCTTCTTCAGCCAAGAATCTCGGCAATGCTGATCGGAAGGGTTCATAATCGTGATAAGCAATGAGGTCTGCGAGTCTTCTTAGCCACCACCCACTTCGACCATAGATTCGTATATTTCCCCATAATACAGCAGCCCAATGTGGGCCAGCTGGCATGACATAAATCGGTTTCTTTGCTTTGTAGGGTTTCGGGTCTTTATTATCTGCCATTCGTATCATATTTTTAGCCACAAAGTGACCATCATATAGCGCAGTCTGGGCCATGCCACTATAAGGAGTGTCTGCGTTATCGCCGAGCACGTATATACCTGGCTCTGCTTGGAGAAATTGATCAACCCTTACTTTTCTCGTTGATGATATTTGGAAGTTATTTTCATCAAAGAAAGGGTTATTCGACATGCCTGCGGTCCATATGACAGTATGACTGCGAATCGGTTTGTTGTTAACCATCAGTGCGTCGACTGTTTGGGCCTGTACACAGGTTTTTGTGTAGACTTTGATACCTTGCTTCTTGAGTTGGTTTGTCACCGTTCTTGAAATGTCTTTTGGCATCCGTGGAAGAATTCTGGGTGCTGCTTCTACGAGATCGACGTGGATTTTTCTGTCACCAAGGCCATGATGCTTGGCTATTTCACGTATGTACGATGGTAATACCCCCGCTAACTCAACTCCTGTTGGCCCACCACCCACAACAACGTAATTAAGATCAGGTTTATGATCTGCTGCGATTTGTGCGTGAAGATGTTGCTTGAGCTCTTCTGCCTCTTCTAATGATTTAATACCGTAAGAGTACTCTTTTAAACCCTTAATATTAAAGTAGTTAGTCACAACTCCAACTGCAATTATTGCAGCATCGTAGTGAAGTGTGTGATTTATTTCTGTATGTATAATTTTTTTCTGACGGTCGATCTTTGTCGCTTTGTCATGGAGTATGTGAACTGGCTTGTCTTTAAATATGTGAGAAAGCGCAATACTAGATATTTTCCGGGTACCACCGGTTGCAGTTTTATAGAGTGCTCCGTAAATTCTAAAATCAGTGGTAGTGCTAATGAGCGTTACGTGGAACCGAGGATCTTCGCATAGTTCAAGAGCCGCTTTTACTCCTGCGAAACCTGATCCAATAATAACAATTCGATGTTTGTTTTGAGACATATATAAGAAGTGTACTAAACGTTTATGCTTACTGTAAACTTTTTATGCTTTTTGCTATATACTTGATGATATTATGCAATCAATAAAAAAAGATATAGCTCGGTTTTTTAAAGGCGAGCTTCATGATAGTAGGCGTGTGCGTGATGAGTTCAGTCACGACGCGAGTATGTTCGAATTAGTTCCTGAACTCGTGGCAGCACCAAAAGACTCTAAGGATATTCAAGAGCTCGTAAAGTATGTCAGTGCAAAAAAGTCTACATATCCGAAGCTTTCGATCACGCCTCGAAGTGCAGGTACAGACATGAGCGGTGGTGCAATTGGTGAGTCAATTGTACTTGATATGAAAAAACACCTAAACACTATATTTGAGGTGTCTGCAACCGAAGCACACACACAGCCAGGTGTTTTCTATCGTGATTTTGAAGCAGCCACTCTTGAGCACGGTGCATTAATGCCTTCATATCCTGCGAGTAGGGATCTGTGTACTGTTGGTGGTATGGTTGCAAATAATTCTGGTGGTGAAAAGTCACTTGAGCACGGTAAAACCGAAAAATTTGTCACTGAACTAAAGGTGATTTTCAGTGATGGGCATGAATATACTGTTAAGCCGCTAAATAAAGCCGAACTTAAGTCTAAGATGAATCAAAAGGATTTCGAGGGCAAGGTCTACAGAGATGTTTTTACGCTCCTCGAAGATAACTACGATGCAATCAAGGCAGCTAAGCCGCACGTAAGCAAAGATTCTACCGGCTATCACATGTGGAATGTGTGGGATCGAGAAACTGGTGTGTTTGATCTTACTCAAATGATCGTTGGATCGCAAGGTACGCTTGGAATTGTAACTGACATTAGATTTCGATTAGTACCGGCACCAAAGCACTCTGGTACACTTGTGGTGTTTCTTAGAGATATAAATGATCTAGGGCATATAATTAAGAAAGTTGTACGTCAAAATCCGGCTACTTTCGAAGGTTTTGACAACTATACTCTAATGCTCAGCTTTAAGCTTTTTCTATTTTTTCATAAAAAACTTGGATGGTTTGGTCTTGCAAAGCTCGGAATACAGCTAATTCCAGATGCTTTTATGCTGTTCCGAGGTATCCCCAAAATGGTATTACTCGTAGAATTTAATGGTGAGACGCCCGAAGAAGTTAAGCAAAAAGTTCATGCATGTCGACTAAGCCTCGGGTCTTTTGCAAAGCACGCTCTTTTTGAAGAAGATGAAACAGAAGCAAAAGCTCGTAAGTTTTGGATTATGAGACGCGAAAGCTTTAGTTTGCTACGACAAAAAGTGAAAGACAAGCACACCGCACCGTTTATAGATGACCTTGTTGTAAACCCAGAACATTTGCCTAAGTTCCTTCCAGAACTACGAGAAATACTTAATAAATATAAACTACTTGCAACAGTGGCCGGCCATATGGGCGATGGAAATTTCCATGTTATTCCACTTATGAAAATTGAAGATGCGCTAGAGCGTATAAAAATCGCTCCTGTCATGAAAGAGGTGAATGAGCTCGTACTTAAGTATGACGGTAGTCTGAGTGGTGAGCACAATGATGGTATGTCTCGTGGTCCTTGGTTATACCAAATGTATAACCCAGAGATAATGGCACACTTTAGGAGCGTCAAAACTATTTTTGACCCACAGAACATATTTAATCCTCATAAAAAAACCGATGCTGACTGGGCATATTCGATGGCAAATTTGCGACAGCACTTTTAGGTTGTAAATACTGATCTATCTAAGAAGGTTGTTGTGTTGGTTGACATAGTAATTATGCTGGTTTTTGATACTTTGACACCGAGACCTATCTTTCTCGATTACTCGATTAAAAAATAGATCATCAACACCAAGCGTAGCTTGCTTGTTGCGCACCGTACGTATACATATTTGATATTGGCTATTGAGAAGTGTTACGCGGTCTTGAAGGTCGCGTAATTCAGAACTTGAAGGTCGTGGTTGAAATAGTAAAATAACGGATAAAAATATAATAACTACCACAGACACTATACCAATGACTCGTGTGATATATTGCAATCTGTAAGATTTTTTTAATTCTACCACTGACGGGATATAGGCGCGATGGTTATGTAGCTTACCTAGTTTAAAAAACGACTCAGTACGCGGTGTAATGTAGGGTTTCCAGACGGTGTCAACAATTGCATGCTGGCTTGTGAAATGGTTAAAATATTGAAAATATTCTTTCGGTGTTACGTCCATTATCGCTTCTTGGTTTTTTGGTAGAGAGTTTAGGATCACAATACCAAAGCCAATTTCCACTGTGGCAAATGTGAGCACCTCGTCACTCATCATCTGCGTTATTTTTGTATCTGCGTGTCTTGTCAGAATAACATACTTGGTTACATGCCTTGCAAGAATGGCCGCTGTTGTTGGTGCATCTTGGAGAGATTGTAGGCCTAATCTTAGGGTGTAGCTTTTCTTGGTATCATCGTAGTGGGAAACTGCTGCGTGGACACTACTATCTACGACAACATCAAAGCTCGCATGCTTTATTCCAAGCCATGCAAATAAGAGTTTTGCCATGATATGAACGTCATCAATTTGGAGTAGTCGGTTAAAATAAATTGGTGGAGGTAGAAGAATATCGGAGTCACGTCTATAAACAGAGAGAACATCTCGAAGTATATCTGTTGTGGCTTGGGTTGTCACAGGGTAACTAGTGTCGGTGCCTGAAACTGAACTACTCTTCATAGTTCTATAGTAATTCGATTATGCTTAAAATGCCATGAAAAAGCAAAGTAACTCTATAGACCGTGTGCTAAATGGTAGCAAATGTGTCGGTCAACTGAAATATCTCTTTCGAATCTCTTGATGGATTTGAAAGTGATCTAAACTGATTTGAATTTACTGCAAATCGCTTCTGGTTGTACATCTTAAACTCCTTTGGTACACACTAATAATAAATCTCTTAGTGATAATATGCTGTGAACTAGCTTGCACACAGCGTGTAAAAAAAGTTACAATTCTCGCACCATGACCCAAAGCAATTTAGTACAGTTATGGTTATGAGGATTTTACAGTGCTTCTAAATGAAGAACTAATAGCGTATTTTAAGAAATTCCCAAGTAGAAAATATCGCAAAGATAGCATCGTGCTTTATCAGGGGGAGGTCGCGCGGTCGGTGTACTACATTGTGAGTGGTGCGCTCAAAGCCTACAGTATCAATACACAAGGCGAGGAAAGAATTGTTCTATTTTATTCCAAGGACGATTTATTTCCAATTCCTTGGTCAGTTGGTTCCCGTGCAAATGCGCAGTATTATTTTGAGGCGCTCACAGAGAGTGAGCTTATAATTATCCCACAACATGATTTAAAGTCATTTACGCAGAGCAGACCACAAGCTATGCAGTCGATTGCCGATTATTACATTCATGCTCACACCACTGCAATGATGCGTATCAATGCACTAGAGCAAGCGAAGGCCAGTGAAAAGCTGACATATACTATTTTTTACTTACTACAGGGATATGGGCAGGAAATACATGAGGGGGTGTATAAAATAAACATCTCTTTAACGCAGCAGATGATTGCTTCTTTAATTGGCTTAACTCGAGAAACGACAGCGAATGAATTATTGGCACTTAAGAAAAAAGGCGTACTTTCTTATAAGTCTCAAAGGTACATGGTGAACAGGCAAAAACTATTAAAACTTATGGGTGAAGAAAGTTTTAATGAATTATAAGCACAGTTAACAGGGATTTACTGTGTTACTTTCTCGGGTTTTAAGATATTTTTTACGAGTTGCACGAGTTCTTTTGGTGTTGCCCATGCCTTTAGGACGTATTTATGTGCCCCAAGTTTGTACGCTTCATCAATCTCTTTTTGCATATCAAGGTTGCTAAATATAATTACTTTGACGTCTGGATGATCAGTCGATAAGTTGTAATTTTTAAGGAATTCAACGCCTCCCATTTTAGGCATTCTTAGATCTAATAATATTAGATCTGGTTCTAAGTCTTGAGTTATTTCTAGCGCCTCAGTACCGTCAAATGCCGTAAAAGTATCATGACCTTGTTTTTCAAGTATCATTTGATATGCGCGATTAAGATGTCTCTCATCTTCGACTACGAGGATTTTTGCCACAAGCAAGCTCCGATTACAGTTCTTCAAACATTCACGAGTATACAAGTTACTACTGCTATGTATCTGTAATATATATTACCTTATAAGTTCAATCAGGGGTAATAAAAAGTGCTAGCTTAGTTCGTTTTTGTTTGCCCCATGATCGTTCGTTGTCATTGTGTTGTTATTAAGATACGCAACGGCTTGTACCAACGGAGTTCTCTGTACGTTCTGCTTCTGCTATGAGCGGCAAAATAACATCAGAAGTAATGGCGTATCCAATGTTAGGGTCTGTTTGAGATTTTGCGAATATGACACCGATGACTGTGCCGTCGGTGAGTACCACCGGTCCCCCAGAGTTACCCGAATTAACTTGTGTTTGTAAAATGAACACAGATCTATCTACCACTCCGCGATTATAGATATTTCGTCCACGCGCTGTTATTGCACGTAACACTGCTGCTGGGTCAGCTTCTAAAGGCCCACCCCCTGGATATCCAAGCGTAATTCCTTGAACGCCTCTGTCGGCACGTGTGGGAAGAATCCGCAAGGGCTCACCCGCAAGGCCTTCAGTTCTTAGGATTGCAATATCTAGATCTGGGTCAAAGTACACCACACGTGCACTGCGACTGCCATCAACATCTACAACCGATGGGTCTGTAGCGCCAGCAACAACGTGGGCATTGGTTACAACTAGGTCTGGTGCGCCTACAAATCCTGAACCAAACAATCGGCCACCACATCCAGCAGATTCAATTCTGACCGTTGATTTACCAGCAGTTTCAAGCGCTGCAGCAACTTCCGCTGATGATGGTTGCGTCACCGGTTCAATTTGCTGAGGCTCAGGACCTATAAAAACTTGTGGGAATATAGACGGATTAATAACTGAAGATAATCTACCGAGAATCTCGGGTGCCGGTGGAAGGGATGTCGAGAGTTTCCTGATAGTGAACGAGTTTGCTATGCGCTTATTTAAATCAGGAAATGGTGTCGTAGACAGCACTGAAGCAAATAACCATACCAAAATTAATGATAATCCAACACCAAATGTTGCACCAAATAACCGGTCTGCACGGTTTAGTTTTGCCCAATGAAGTGCTTTCGCAAGCTTGTTACCGATAGTTTGACCAACAACACTGAGTAGTGACCCACTTATAAAAATAATTGCCAAAATAACAGTAAGTCGCACGAATGGATCTGTGATTTGTTCTCCAGCAACTGGACTCACAAATGTACCAATAATGAGACCTAGCCAAAATCCTGCTAGTGAGAAAAAACCCCTAGAAAAGCCGTGCGAATACCATCGACGTGCTTGTATCAGTAGAAATATGAATATAAAAATATCTACAATATTCATAAAAATTAGCCGATAATAGGAGCTTCTTTAATGTAGGTATTGTTTTCGAGCACTTCTAATGCAGCTTGAGCAACTTCTGCTCTTGATACGAAAAGTTTACCTGGTCCGTGATTTTTAAGGGTAAAATCTTTTGGTTTTTGGTTCGTAAGTTTTAGTACTCGCAGTAATGTCCAGTTTAAATCGGATGACTGCAAGAGTTTCGCATGAGTAACGCCGTCGGAGATTCTTGCAGGATCTATCTGTTTTATTGTTGCGTTAAGTATCCTGTCGATAATAGGAATGATGTCTCCAGGAAAACGGACACCAGTACCGGTAAGGCTCACAAATCGTTTTATACCAATTTCTTGCATACAGCTCAGAATAGTTGCGGTTGCTTTTGTCTGAACATCTGCTGGCGAGTTCTTTGTGTGGCCTATGAACGACACAACGGCGTCTTGCTGTGCAAGTAAGCGATGCACGTCATCTTTGTTTGTTGCGTCACATGGAATACATACAAGGTTCTTTGTGTTCGGAAATGGGTTGCTATGATGTGTTCCGGCGGTTATTTCATGGCCAGCATCAAGTGCGGCGTACACGAATGCTCGTCCTGACTTTCCATTGGCGGCAATAACGGCTATTTTCATACTCTTATCTTTTCATTTAAAAACGTAAATACAAGTTAATTTACTCTCACATTCAGTAAACATTATAAAGTATACTTCATAACACTATGAGTATAGTACGCAATGTAAAAAAAATTATCTCGGCAGTTATTGGGTTTCCTTTGTTAGTTATAGGAATCATTCTAATTCCACTGCCAGGGCCAGGGTTGCTTATTAGTATTGTTGCACTGTATGTTTTGTCCTTAGGTTTTAGCTGGGCAGATGAAAAACTGCAGTCTTCCCTTAATTTATGTAAGAAAATATATAGAGACGCAGAAACGCGAGCCGATAGGGTTGAAGAGTCATTAAATAAGCGCTGGGAAAAACGACAGCTACGAAAGAAAGTCGATAAAGGTACGGCTCAGTATGATACAGATGCTCCAAAGTAGTAAAACTCCGAGGGAAGAGCGAAACATCAACTTGCCATATGGAATTGCGTCTAGGTTCCTGTTTTTGATCGCAAGTGCTGTCCAATAAATGCTTACAAGTGATAATGTAACGCTGTAAAATATGCCAAGATTTGCAACCATTCCAAGCGAAACGGTGCTTAGTAAAAACATTATAGAATATAAAATCATACTGATTTTTGTTCTTTTCACGCCTCGCACTATGGGTAGTAGCGGTACCGAAGCGCTCGCATATTCACTTTTACGAAACAATGCAATCCCATAGAAATGAACCATTTGCCAACTTATCAGGATCAAGAGGAGTAATAGGCTAATGAAATCTAATCCGTTACCGGCGGCAACGTACCCCACAATAGGCGGTAATGCTCCAGAAAGACTGCCAACTAATGTACTAGCACTCGTGGTGCGTTTTGCATACCCATACACTACTATGTAGAGGACCATGCCAGTTAAGGATAATAATAACGTGAGTAAGCTCGTGGTCAGTAGTAATAAAAGACTACCCATTAGCGCGAGTACTACTGCAAACATCCAGGCATGAGAAAGAGGTATCCTGCCTGTAACGAGCGCTCGTTGCTTTGTGCGTTCCATAAGCGCATCAATCGAACGATCGATGATGTTATTTATGACACAAGCTGAGGCGATAATCAGTGCAAGTCCTACGCTCATACTGATAAGGAGTTTTGGCTGAAAGATGGCAGAGCCAACAAAGAAGCCAGCCCATGCGCTCACGAGATTGCCGCGTATTATACCTGGCTTAATAAGTTGAAGATACATGTTTTTTATCGCATAACTCTTTCTTCAATAATAAGTACATAGATTATTTACAGATAAAATCATATTTTATGAGCATTGTGTATGATTCTAAAACTATAGCATAGGAATGACTCTAGGTCCTTATAGTGGTTTACTCGGTGTCTACGCATTCGGGCTCCCGTTCCTGGTGTTGGGGCATTTTTTCTGACATTGCTTCCAAAATGACATGAATGATTGGTACGGTTTATTTGGTATGCCTGGAAAAAGTTTTGGTACGGTATCAGCCTGGATGTTCCACTCCCGAGTGTATATATGCTGCATGGTCGTTGCTTTCTCTTGATTGATATTCAGTGACTCTACACTGCCAATATGAATTTGCATGCCAGGTATATCTAATGCGAGGTTCACGATAAAATCAGTAACCTTCTCACTTATAGGCCATAACTCAAACCATTTTGGTTCAAGAACCAGGACTCTATTACCGTCCTTACCTGCGTGCCAATTTGGGTTAATCCACCATGGATGATACAAATATGTGTGCTTCGTAGAGTCTACTAGTGCCGGTGCTACGTCAGGTTTTTTCCACGTAAATGCAGCTTCACACCGAGAAGTAAGCTTTTCTGGGACGGGCATTGTGGCAAGCTCGTCATATGAATGGTCAATAATTGTGTTGCTCTGCGTTGAGCAAGCAAATTCGTTAATGTTACTTTGCGAGGGCAGATATTTTTTAGAAGAAAACGTTCCTGCTACCCATTGCCATGAAAGGCTATTAGACGCTACATCACCGTCTAGAAGGTGATAGTACATCCATTTTGAGGGCTGCCACCAATGTGTTTGAGCGATATTGCAAACAAGCCCCGCGATCCATAAGCGCTCATGATTATGTAGATAACCTGTTTCATAAAACGACTCGATCGCATTATCGATATGGTTAATACCAGTTTCTGCACTCTGTACGGATTGTGGTAATTGCATTGATACCACACGTTCTTGAGTTCGTTTAATGTCTTTATATATAGCATCTCCACGCATAGCCCATTCATGCTGCCAATATTCTCTCCAGGCAAGTTCAAAAATTAGCTTTTGTGACTTTTCATGCCCATATTTCTCAACAACAAAATCTCTAACTTCTGGTAATGTAAGCGAACCTCTTGTTATGTAAGGGGATAGCATCGTGCTTTCACCAACATAGTTGCGTCGTGAACTATAGTATTGGGGTTCTACTAAAGCGAGTCTCGCGCGTGCTGCACTGTGGCTTGTAGGAAATTCTAAAACTACTCCCATACACTGGTATCTGCTTGTTTGAAAGAATCAACGAGTGATCGAGGACGTATATTTGGAAATAGATTCCTCGCGGTATCGTTTGTAACCACCATTGAATTAGAAAGACTATGTACCATAATTTTTCCAACCTTGGCATGTTTTTGTGGTGTAAAAATATCAAGCCATCTACCCGCAATTGATTCCGGTAAAAACGGCACGCGAACAAGTAGTGGGTTCTTTCCTACCCACCGTGCGTACAGTTTGTACAGTTCTTTATATGTCACAACGTCAGATCCACCTATCTCAATAATCTGGTGATGAGGGGTACGAATAGTTGCACTTGCGACAAGATAATCAAGGGTGTCTGAAAGTGCAATTGGTTGTGTCTTTGAAATAGACCATCTCGGGAGAGTCATGACGGGTAATTTTTTTACTAAGTTATCTATAATGTCGAACGAAACACTTCCGTGGCCAATGATCATTGAGGCCCGTAATTCAATTACAAGCGGTAGTTGTTCACGAAGGATCGTACCAGTGTTGTGTCGGCTTTCAAGGTGCTCAGATAATTTTTCTGTATCATTCCCTAGACCGCCTAAAAAGACCACCCTTTTTACACCTGCTGCTTTCGCGCTGGCGGAGAAGCGGTGGGCGGCCAGGGACTCTTGATTATAAAAGTCGGTCTTTGATCTGGCCATCATATGAATGAGATAATATACGACATCGCAGCTTTCAAGCGCGTTTGTCATAGTCGACTCGTCAAAGACATCTGCGTTGAAGGCAATAAAACGATCATTGCCATTATATTTACTTCTGAGCTTCGTAGCAGTCGGTGCTACTGCGGTGATGGTATGATTTGTTTTGTGTATAAAATGGTGGGTAAGATTCTGGCCAATATATCCAGTGGCGCCAACAATTCCTATATGCATACACATAGTATAATCGATTTACAGCTAAGAAAAATTCTTTTGCAGCGTAATAAAGTCTTTATGAAGTGTTGATGAGTCTTGAGTCATGGATATAACAAAGCTTGTTCGTCGAGAAGGTCTTACGACATCTCTTATAACCCGAAACAGTAATATAAACGTTGGCGTTTTTGCAACTTCGGATACGCGTGTGAGTTTATCAACAAAATCAGAAACCAATTTCTTTTGAGTAGCTGTAACGTCAACCGAAAAGGTATGTAGCACGTACCACGCAGCTATTAAAAGAATCGTACATATAAAAACAATAAATAATATGGGTGTGAACATGACTAGCCACCACTCACTTTGCCGGACAAGTAAAATCGCAACTATTATAAGAATAGTTGCGATAATAATTCCAGCTAATGCAACGGAACGAAGACTTCTACGAATATATTCGATGCTAATTGCTTTCACTGCATAAGCTGAAGGTTTCATGATGTTCATTCTAATAGAATGTTGATTTAAGTGCAGTAGTAAAATTAGCTTTTAACACGAATTGATCAGTAAATGTACTGGAAATTACTTGCAGGGACGACACGCGTACTTACTATGTATAGGCCTTTGTAGTTCATTTCACTCACGAGTACTGTTCCGTCATCGTTTACTTGCTCAATGTATACAACGTGCATTCCTTGTTGGCCAATTGCACCAACTCTTGGTGTTGATCCTGTTGCAATACCTTGTGCGCGAGCTCGGGCAACCCATGTATTTGCATTACCTAGGTTATTAGGCAAATCTGGACGCTTTGCCTTGGCGTACCATGTGCAATAACCTTGGGTGTATGTGTTCCCACTTGAGCTTGCACGGGGAACTGCAACTTGCTGGACAGGTTGCTGTACCGTTGCAGGGCTGCTCGCTGCTGCACGATTTCTAACTGGCGCAGCTGGCTGAGGAGCTGGCGGTACTGGCAGTGGCCGCTCAAGTAAATCCTCATTGGGTTCTGGTATTACCAATGATACTCCAACCTTGATAGTGTTTGGATCGTCAATATCAACGTTTTTGGCATATATTCGCTGCCATGTTGTTTCATATGTCGATGCAATATCGCTCAACGTTTCATTTGGTGATATAACGTGAGTTTTCGGTTCTTTTGATTCTACTTCTTCTACGGTGATTTGTTGTTCTTGTAATTTTTTGTTATTTGTCTCGATAGTATCGAGTACTGCTAACAATGATTTTGCTGGATTAACAGATTGACTGCTACCCAGCTCGAACGAATCAGGCTCTTCAGCACTGACCTTTGGGCTACCTACATTCATAATTACTATGCATGCAAACAAACCCGCTAATGCGGTTAAACGCATATTTGTATACCTCCGTTTGCTATAGAAAACCTAAAAACCATATATATAGTGTTTAGGGTTGTGGCTTATACCTCACATATAGTCTCTCAGGCTATAGTTCAATAAGACACAAGAACTAATCTTACAGGCTTATGGATTTATGTCAACACGAGCGTAACCATAAAAGGTATAAATTATGACATTTTGTACTTTTCTACGAATATAATCACCAAATTCTTATAATGTTGTAAAAATTGCTAAATGTTCATTTGCGAAGCTCGTAGTTTAACCTTAATTATGGTATGCTTAAGATTGATTGTTATTAATTTCTCGTTTGTAGTTTCAATCAGCATCGGCATATATCTCGTCATTCTGAATTTGAATCTATCCGTATAACGTACGTAATAGTTTACTTGCAATTAAATTTAATACGTAAGATTGGTGTTTGCATGTTCCTTAAATCAATATCTATAGAAATTGTAAGTTCAAACATACGTGCACTTAGTTCTATGGGCACCCGTTCGCGGGAAGCTGCCAATAAGTCATTATCCAAAAATTTTAATACTAGAATTACAACTGTTAATAATGCTTCTGATCTCGAACAGCTGATAAAGAGAAAACCTGACTTGGTATTTCTTGGTATGAAATTTTTACCAGTATCTAACAAAAATAATGTACTTGACGCAGACAAAATGTGGATGAGTGAAGTGCTTGATAGTTACGACATTGCTCATACTGGTTCTAGTTGGTTTGCGCATCACCTAGAGCTCAACAAGCCGCTTGCAAAAAAGCATATTATGAGGGCTGGGTTTTCTACCGCGCCGTTTTACGTTCACGAAAGAGGAAGTGCTACATATCCTGAAATTGACTCTAATATGTTTCCTGTATTTGTAAAACCTACAAATCTCGGAGGAGGAGCTGGGATTGATAGTCAGTCAGTTGCATATTCATCTCACGAAATGCGCACAAAAATAAAGTCCCTTTCAGATAATTTTGAAGCAGACTCACTAGTAGAGTCATACCTTCCCGGGCGTGAATTTAGCGTAGCGGTATTGAGGAAAGAATGCTCGGCTGACTATTCTGTGATGCCGATAGAGCTCATTGCTCCCAAGGATAATGCAGGTATCAGGATGCTAAGCAGCCGAGTTAAGTCTGGTGATCAAGAGACTGTGTCTATAGTTAATGACGGGGTCCTGCGAGATAAAATAAACAAGCTTGCTATGGGCTCTTTCATAGCACTTGGTGCCCGTGATTACGGACGAATTGATATTCGATTAGATGAAAAAGGGGAGCCACAATTTCTCGAAGCAAATCTCATTCCGAGTATTATCGAAGATTACGGATCATTCCCGAAATCATGTTTGTTGAACAAAGGTATAAGTTATAGTTCAATGCTCAATAGCGTTGTAAACCTTGCTCTGCATAGGAAAAAACAATCCAAAAATGGCTATGAAAGCCTAACACTCAGTCCTTTACCTGCAAACGTTTGACAAATATACACAGGAGCATTTTCTGTACTCATTGTTTTGTCGTATGTGTATCCAATATCACTGAAGTTTTTTAATAATGATCGGTTTAAAATTTTATTTGTAATGATCCAGTTCGCAAAAGCACCTCGGGCAATTTTGGCGTGCACTACTACAAACGTGGGCTCATTTGTTTTAGGGCTGATTGTTAAAAACTGTGGCGTAATAATCTTGCCTGGGTCAAGGTAGGGAATCACTACTTTGCTGTATTCATTTGCAGCTAAATTGAGTATTGTTTCGCTGTCTGGCAATGCTTTAGCTATGGTATCGCTCCAATATGTATATAAGTTTTTATAAGGGTCATCGGGTAGTCGGTAGCCCATTTCAAGCCGGTAAGGTGCAATTGCATCCATAGGTTTTAATATCCCGTATAATCCACTTAAAATTCTGAGATTGTTTTGTGCAAAGTTGCGTTGAGCCTCGGTCCATTTTGCGGCTTGCAGGCCGCTGTAAATATCTCCCAAAAATGTATCTACCGCAGCTGAAGGAATTTTTTGATTTGCACCCCACTCATGGATTATTTCATGGACGTCTTCTGTAAGCGTCTCTGAAACTTTCATACTTCGTGAAATTTGATCTTTACTTAGTGTTTTCAAGTATGACGACAGAATAGATGATTTTGTTAGTAATTCAGGGACTGTGCATGCATGATGGGTAGTCTTAGGCCGCATGGTTTTTGATGAATGAAGTAGAATAAGCATGCCATTACAATATCAAAGGTTATCAGTGATAGATATATTATTCACACTGCAGCACTACGGATTGATGCTATAATACAAAGCTCATGATTCGTCAAAAATTATTTTCACACAAAGCAGTATGGTTTTTATTAGGGATTTCACTTGTGCTATTTGTTGTGCATGTGGTACTAAAGTATGTAAGCATAGTAATTTTTGACGAAAAGCATGGCTTTTTATTTGAATTATCAAACAGATTTGATGTAAACGATGAAAACAGCGTACCGCAATGGTTTTCACAAATGTTATTTTTGCTTATTGGCGTTACGGCGCTTTTAGCAGGTTTTATGGAGAAAGTACGGGATACAAAAAAGCTCTGGTATATTTTGGCGGTTGTTGGATTTGTACTATCACTCGATGACGTCGCAACGCTACATGAGTTTATCCTGCAGTCGATACACAACACATACTTGTTAGACACACAGCCAACTTTTTTACTCAGTGCATGGTGGGTATTATTGCCGCTAGTTTTACTGGGAAGCGGGTTTTTGGCTTGGCGAGCGTGGACAACCTTGCCACGTAGGACGGTAATGCTCATGATTGCTGGCGGTTTATTATTTGTGATTGGTAAAACGATAACCGATTCATTCGCCAACAATGTTTCTGATCTTTTCATGGAAAGAGGCGTCGTACAGGGATTAGAGAAAGTATTTCAGTATACGGGAAGTATTCTTGTACTATTTGCAAACCTGGACTATTTAGAGCGTTATCGTACCAAAAGTATTACCGCAGCAATGAACGCGTTAAAGAAGTAATCGAACTGTCAGTAGTGGTGAAATTAGGCTACCTACAGTACTATAAATAATATGAATGTACTCTCACAACAAAAGATTGTTATTGTTGAAGATAATCCAAGCCTCAATGAAATATACAAAGCTCGCTTAGAAGCAATTGGTTATCAATGTTTTTCTGCGTACGATGGCGAAGAAGCTTTGCGTATTATTGCAGATGAGATGCCAAATCTTGTGCTGCTTGACATGATGGTTCCAAAAATTGCAGGTGATCAAATCCTTGCACAGATGCGTCAGTCTGAGTGGGGAAAGGATATACGAGTGCTCGTTATATCTAACCTGAATGAAATTGACGCCCCTGCAGGTATTAGAGACTACGGTATTGAAGGCTATGCAGTTAAGGCAAATCTTTCAAACGACGACCTCGATCGACTCGTCGACAAGATTCTTATACCAGAAGATCAAGATGAAGCAGTCGTACTAGAGTAGTATACATTTACGGGAATTTGCTATACTCCTAAACATGGCTATTAAAAATAAAAATAATCAAGTATCTGATAAAAATATAATTTCCGTAGTAAAGACTGCACGGATACACATGTGGTTGGTTGGTATATTTATGCTGGCAACCATATTGTTTGATTCAGGCAATTTAATAACCCACGAACTAGTTGCGTGGCGCTGGACAGCGGCTGGTTTGCTCCTAGGTCTTTCGATATTAGTTTGGTACTTTGCGCGGCTGCTCTCGGTTCGATGGGTTCCGTTTTTGGTGAGTGCATTGATCATCGGCGACATTGCATTTGCGACGTTTAATGTATACACCCAGCGTGGCATGGCAAGCAAAGCCGTTATGTTGTTCGTGATACCAATTATCGTGAGCTTATTGTTGCAGCGGACAAGCGCGGTGCTTGCAACGACGGGACTTTGTGTAGCCGCTTATTCAGTCGCTGCAGTGCGATATTTCCATATTTACTTTGGAGAAGGGTATCGTGTTGAGCTATATGGAGAGGTAGGATTCTATAGCGCGCTCATGTTTGTTATAGCTGGGCTATTAATCGCAACCAACAGAAGTACACTCAAGACATAAGTATTATTCCTTGAGGCTTTATTAGTTAGTAGCTAACAGTTTATGTAGAGATTTGAGAAAAATTGTTGTAATGGTTATGTATATATAGTGATAAACTGAACATAATGAAAAAAAGCAAACAAAAAAACAGTGAGGGTACGTCTGCAGCCTTTGTTTTGTTTGGCCTCATATGTCTTGGACTGCTTGTCGCAGTGTTACTGAGCGGAAAAGACATAGCACTTTTTAATCCGAAAGGTGTTATTGCGCAGGAACAATATAGCTTGATGCTCTATTCAATGGCAATAATGCTCCTAATTGCCGTTCCGGCTGTAGCGCTCTTGTACTACTTTGGCTGGAAATACAGAGAGACTAATACAAAGTCTATGTATAGCCCTAATATGCGTCAGGGGAAACTGTTTGAATTTGGTTTGTGGGCAATCCCAAGTTTTTTTATGATTGTCCTTGCATTCATAATGATACCTGCAACGCATAGACTTGAGCCACAAAAGGCTATTGCGTCCGACAACGAAGAGATTACTATTCAGGTTATTGCGTTACGCTGGAAGTGGCTCTTTGTGTACCCTGAGCAAAATATAGCAAGTGTAAATTTTGTTCAGATTCCGGTTGATACGCCAGTCAGATTTGAATTGACAGCAGACGAAACGCCCAAGAGCTCTTTTTGGGTACCACACCTTGGCGGTCAACTATATGCAATGACTGGTCATGTGAACCCACTGTATCTTATGGCTGAGGACGTCGGGGATTATCCAGGTAGCTCTGCCGAGATAAACGGAGCTGGATATGCAGGTATGAAGTTTACGGCTCGTGCCACAACAGAAGCTGACTTCAATAAATGGGTGCGTGACACACAAAAATCATCTAATCTTTTAGACCCTGCGGAATATGAAAATCTTTTGATTCCTTCCGAAAGAAACTCATTCGCAACGTATTCATTAGACTATCCAGATCTGTATGCTAAAATGCTTATGAAATACGCAGGTTCGCATAGTCACCAACCACAGATATACCATACGGAACACTAATGAAAGAATTACTACTTGGAAAATTGGACTGGAGTGCTTTACCGCATGAATGGTTCACAATTGCCGGCACAATACTCACGATAATCGCATCGATATTTTTTATTGTGGCGATGTCTCGTGCAAAGCGCTGGAAGTGGCTATGGAATGACTGGCTGACGACTGTTGATCCGAAAAAAATTGGAATCATGTATTTCCTTGTGGGTGGTTTCATGCTTCTTCGTGGAGGGTTAGATGCGGTCATGATTTGGCTGCAGCAAGCGGTTGCTGTTGACAGCTCACAGGGATACTTGACCGCTGATCACTTCCAGCAGATATTCACTGCACACGGCAATATTATGGTCTTTTTTGTGGCCATGGCCTTTGTTTTTGGCCTTATAAATTACATTGTACCGCTACAAATTGGTGCACGCGATCTGGCATCTCCTTTTTTGAACACCTTGGGCTTCTGGCTATACGTAGCTGGCGTTATTATGGTCAATATATTTTTCTTGTTTGGCGGCGAATATGCTGCTACCGGCTGGCTAGCAATCGCACCTTTGAGCGGGCCCGAATTTAGCCCTGGTGTTGGTGTTGATTATTTAATATGGAGTCTACAGATTTCAGGTATTGGAACAACTTTAGGCGCGATTAACTTTATTATGACAATACTGAAGATGCGTGCGCCTGGGATGACTCTCATGAAAATGCCTTTGTTTACCTGGGGTTCCTTGTGTAGTATGGTCATGGCCGTTACGGTATTTCCACTCCTCACAATGACACTTTTCTTACTGTTTTTTGACCGTTATATAGGCACAAACTTCTTCACCATTAGTGGGGGCGGTAATCCTATGATGTACACGAATCTTATATGGATGTGGGGCCATCCTGAGGTGTATATTCTGATGCTTCCATCATTTGGGGTGTTCTCGGAAATAGTCACAACCTTTAGCCGTAAACGTATTGCAAGTTACGTATCGAATGTAGCGGGTATGATTGGCGTTTCGTTGCTTGCGCTTTTGGTATGGCTTCACCATTTCTTTACAATGGGAGCTGGTGCGAACGTAAACGCCTTCTTTGGGGTTATGACAATGATAATTGCCATACCTACTGGAGTACTGGTGTTTACCTGGATTGCCACAATGTACAAGGGCCGAATACGGTTCGATACACCGATGCTCTGGTTTATGGGTTTTATTGGCACGTTTACAGTCGGTGGTTTGACAGGCGTACTCTTAGCCATACCGCCAGTTGATTTCCAGCTTCATAACAGCTTATTTTTGGTAGCACACTTCCATACTATGGTTATCGGTGGCGTACTGTTCGGTATTTTTGCAGGATTATCATACTGGTTCCCAAAAATGACTGGTGTGAAATTAAACGAGCGTATTGGTAAATACGCATTTTGGACTTGGCTTGTTGGTTTTGTTATGGCGTTTACTCCGCTCTACATACTTGGCCTTATGGGGGCTACGAGAAGACTTGATAACTACGATTCATCTACTGGGTGGCAGCCGTTTTTTATCATGGCGTTCATTGGAGGGTTGATCATTTGTCTTGGAGTAATTTTGCAAATAATACAAATTATCGCGAGTTTGATCCAGAAGAGGCATCTACTCGATACAACTGGCGATCCGTGGGATGGGCGAACGCTCGAATGGGCCACGCCGTCACCGCCACCATTTTATAACTTTGATGTCATTCCAAAAGTTCGGTCTCGTGAAGCATTTTGGGAAATGAAGCATTTACACCATCCTAAATTAGTATACGAAGACATTCTTATGCCAAAAAACACAGCTTCCGGCATCTATATATCTGGTTTTGCCTTCTTAGCTGGCTTTGGCTTTGTGTGGCATATCACGTGGCTTATCATCGTGTCATTGATTGGTATTGTTGTGTGTGCAATTATGCGCACATTCAACGAAGATACAGAGTATGTTTTGACTGCTGCTGAGGTAGAAAAAATCGAGCAAGCCAGAAAGAAAAAAATGCAAGTCGCACTCTCAAATAAAGACAAGGGCTCTGGTGAAGATATGAAACTACAAGAGTTTATTGTGATTGTGTACAAGTGGGCTGTGAACGCTATAAGGAAGAGACAATGGCGCACTTAGCAAAACATCACGGAGAAAGCCATGAAGAGGCAGCAAACGACCGAGTAATGTTTGGATTCTGGGTGTACCTCATGACCGACTTGTTAATGTTTGCCATACTTTTTGCCGTCTATGCAGTGCTTAGAAACAGCACAATGGGTGGTCCATCTGGTCGTGAATTGTTTGACTTATCGTTGGCGCTACAGGGTACGCTCGTGCTTCTTACGAGCAGTTTTACGTGTGGTGTGGGTATGATTGCTGCCCGTAAAGGCAAAGTCAATCAGACTTTGATCTGGTTTGGCATTACGTTTTTACTTGGTCTACTGTTCTTGGGGATCGAATATAAAGAATTTGCCGAACTCCTACACGAAGGCTTTACATGGCAAAGTAATGCGTTCTTATCATCGTTCTTTGTTCTTATAGGCACGCATGGACTGCATATTATTTTCGGCCTACTCTGGCTGGGCATCACACTGGCATATGTAAAAGCTCGTGGTCTCACAAAACACATGGTTCGTAAGCTTGCGCTGCTGAGTTTGTTTTGGCACTTTTTAGATATTGTTTGGATATTTATCTTCACCATAGTCTACCTAGGGGCTTACGTATGAGTTCAAAACACACTCACCAAATCAAAAATCATGACGAACACGGAACCATAGGGTCTTACGTTACTGGTTATGTGCTGTCATTGATATTCACAGCAATCCCATACTACATGGTGGTCAACCAAGTTATTACTGGCACTGCGCTACTAGCAGTTATTTTGGCTATTGGTGTTTTACAGATGATTATCCAAATAGTTTTCTTCCTGCACCTAGGAAGAGGCCCAAAACCGCTCTACAACATTGTATTCTTCATCTCAACCATAGGTATTATATTGCTGGTTGTTGTTGGCTCACTTTGGATCATGCACCATCTTAATAAAAATATGACACCCAGAGAAATGTCTACAAAACTGATAGAAAAAGAGGGCATATACCAAATAAACGGTCAAAAAACAGGCGCATGTCAGGGTGTTCACACAAAACACAAAGTGTTTATTAGTGATGGCAGGGTGAGTCCTTTGTATACTGCAGCTAATGTGTGTGACAGGTTGTTGTTTATTAATCAAGACGGTTCAACCCGTGAAATAGTTTTCGGAGTGCATCCCCAGCAAGAAACATATGCCGGTGAGTACCTACTGAGTGTCAGCAGGGGACGAAGCAGAACTGTAATATTAGGCAAAGAAGGCACGTATCAGTTCTACGACCGCCTCGATCCCTCAATAAAAGGCGTCTTTACAGTGTTACCGAGCAATGGTGATGAATAAGGCCTGATTTACTTATGTCGCAAACAAAAAGCGTTAGTCACTCCGTATTCGTACCTGCCCCTCAGGCAGATGTTTTTATTGCTGTGACCAATTGGGGTACGCAAAGTAAGTGGATTCCATTCACCAAGGTTCAAGGGGTTGGCAAAGATTCGCATGTACTACACGGTAAGCTGGAGGCCTACACGGGTATTGGCCGCATAGGTTTTCTAGACACCATGACCATCACGAAGTGGGATCCACCACACCACTGCGAAGTTGTTCATACGGGTAAATTTGTAAAGGGGTCTGGTCTGTTTGAAGTTTCACCAAACGCAAAAGGATCAACGTTTACATGGACAGAGCATTTCGAAATGCCTTCCGGAATACCAGGAAACATACTATGGGCTGTACTATGGCTGCCCACTAAGTTAGGTCTAATATTATCGATACATACCTTCTCGCGGCGGTTTAAGAAAATAAGCCAAGTGTCATAAATATAATAATCAAAGCAAGCCGTAGGGTGTGTTCAAGGTAAAAAAAGAGGCACATATTGTGCCTCTTTAAATCTAGGGAAGACTCGCACCCACAGATGTGACCTACGAACTAACAAACTTCGAACTAAACTTACTAACTTGAGCGGTCACATATTGTCTAATGTGCTGTATCACTTGGTCTTCCATAACCAAAATATCAAACCAAATTACTGCTGTCAATATGTTTTTGAATAGAGGGGGTGATGTGATCTAATATCTGGGGTGCAGCACAGGATTACTTTAGATTAACAAGGTGTTGAGCATGTGGTTAAGCCACATATTTTATGTGTCTCGATACGTATTACTTTTCTACAATTGGAGAAATCTTTGTTCCGAAAATTTTTGATACTTCTTCGGTATAACTTGCAATATTGTCTTTGAAATAATGTGGGTAAGCCTTTTGAATTTGCGCAACGAGAAAGTATCCAACTGCCATCATCGAGCCATAGTCAGCTCCATCAGGAAGGGGGATATGTAGTCGGTTCTCCCGCTTACCCCACGTAGTATTTTCATTGCCGAAACTAATAAACAGTTCGTTGGATGGTGCAACGGTAGTTGCGTGCGCGACATATTCATCGGTTTCAACATCTCGAGCTATGTTTCGACCAAAGAGCTCAATAAACTTTACCTGTAGCATTCTAATAATTCCCGAGAACTTAGCTGGTACTATTAGGTAGTATTTGTCGAACGTAGAAAAATCGGGATATGCTGCCCCTAACATGGTATCTTCTATGAAGCGCTTTATCATAGTCGGGTCTTCACCTGTAGAGCCGAGTATCATCCCTAGATACGTCGATGTATTGTACGTGTAGGGTTCACGATTTTTAGGAAATACGAATGCATTGTTTTCTTGAGTGGCATCTAATTCACTGTGAGCTGGGGACTCTGGTGTGTTTGTAATGAGCGTAACGCGTTTTCCAAGCTCACGAGATTTCTTAGCAATTATAGGAGCGTGTTTGCCACCGGATGCAGATATGAGCACCACTCCGTCAATACTCTCAATTGTCTTTAGCTTTTCTTCAAAGTTACTTTCAGAAGCAAATAATGCAGCTGTTTTTTCAAACATGATACGACCGGTTGCTTCGGCATTACCTGACCCGACAATTAAAGGGTGTTTGTAAGCCGATACATCGATTTTTGGCAGTTTGTTTTCCTGAAATAATTCTAACGCTCCAAGTACTACAACATCTAAATTTGGCAATGTGGTGATGTCAAAAGTATCTAACTTATTCATAATATCCATACTTTCCTAACCCTTCCTGTGCTTAATAGTACATATATGACGTCAAATAACGTATCTTTAGGAGACGCTTCTGCTTAATCAGAGTAGCACAGAGAAAGTGAATTAAGTGGAAAGTTATTGGAGGAACGAATGATTGGTTGTCCTTAGTGTACGCTCTTCGCAAATTAATGCACCGTTAAGAGTGAATTTTCAAGGCTGCAATAATTAATATATCAACAATTAGCCAAAGTGCATTTGTAATTATCATAGGTGTGATCTTATGTACAACGCCATAGGTAAAAAATAGGATCGCAAAAGCAGCAAAGCATATCCAGGATTAAAGAGATACACCAGCAACGTTTCCATTAAATACTTGTACTACCTGAGGAATGCCACTAAAGGGATACACAAAAGATGCTACAACTACAGTTTTATCGAAAAAATTAATGCGTTTCTTTTTGCTTATGTGAAAATGAAGTATGTGGTTGTGACGTGACATATTTACTGCAAGTGTACACGCATATGCTTATAACTAAAAAACTTTTAAACACAAAACAATGCTTATGCTTGGCTGCCCTTAGCGCATGTACTTCGCAAAAACATTATTCGAGCAGATGAATACTGTGATCAATCAGAATAAGTATATAATCACTATTTGAGATAGTTATATACTTCAGTCTTTGTTTCGCGAGTAGCTATACTTCACAGACTTTTCTAATTGCTCTTTTCTGATTTTTATTCCAAAATATGTAACTAGCATGAACATAAATGCTATCAGAATTCCGATTATCATATTTCGGGAAGTGATGTCTGTAAAACTTGATAGGATCACAAAAACTGGTAACAAAGTAATAAAAATATCTCTAGGACTATAACGTTTTTTATACTTTAATGAAATTCCATTACTATTGACCAATGAGTTTGCTTGTAATTCATTTTCAGAAGTAAAAATGTTTGAATCATTTAACTTACGGCCTATTTTATTAAGTAAATGCGATGTTGTTTCAAAGTAGGTTTCGTACCGCTCTTTTGATACAAGCGATTTTGGCCAATACAAATACAATTTATCTTTAATAATTTCAACATCACATAAGTACGTACTTTCAAGTAAAGTAATCATCACATCTGGAGCGAGTACTGTTAACGCGCTAGTACTGTAGTTGTCAGGTGCATACAAATTAAAATATTTATTAAAATCACCTTCAAGTTCTATCTTTTGGGACTCGTCAAAGTTAATCGGAAGTGTTGACAAGCCATCATTGCCAGTTTCTACTAATGAGTCAATAACCATGTGCGGTAAATACCGCTTAAGTTCAACTTGCATAACTGCAATATTTTTATTTCTTGAATGCTTAAGATTAAAAAAAGTAAAAGCATATCCATCGATTGATCCATGTACAGAGTGTGTTATCAATTGATCAGTAAAGTTCATAAATAATGAGCCGTTCAGTAAGATAGGATCAATTGTTGAAGGTTTTTGTAGTTCAAACGAATTATCAATTGAGAACTGACGTAATCCGTTATTAATACTCTTGTTGCGTTTGTATGATTGATAAAATCCAAAGCAGGTTAAGAGGGTGATGGGAATGAAAGTAATAAACAAGAAATAAGCCCTTTGAGTAAACGAACCTACATCGACCATAATTACTAAGCATATGTACAATAGTAATAAAATAAGAGCGGCCAAAACGTTATTCCAACTAGCATCAAATATTTTTGATTTTGTATAAGGTAAATTATCGTAGTTGATGCCCAAGGCTTCGCCGTTAGTTTTTTCCATTATTATTCAATTTTAAACCTGTAACGTCATTTTTTGCAAATAATACCGCTTATGTTTGGCTGCCCTTAGTGCATGTACTTCGCAACTCTCAGTTCAGTCTAAGTAATCAATTTGTTCCTTCAAAATCTTGAAGAATTTTAAGATATTTCTTTTGTAAGTCGTCAGAGATTTGCGAGTGACGTAAAGGTTCCATCTCACCTTTATTCTCTACTATAGAATTGACTTCACCAAAATAAAAACCTTCAAGAGTCGCGACGAAAAGGTATGAAGGATTCCACGATTTAGCCATTCTTTTCCCATAACTTAAGGTAAATTTCGAATTCATGCGACGTAAGTACTTTACTTCGATAAGGTGGACTTTTTTAGTTTCTTGATTTATTACTGCAAAATCAGGGGCAGATCTTAATGTCTCAATGACACCATTATCTTCTGGGTACCCATGCTGAACTAATTCAGGAATTATCTTTTCATATCCAAATTCTAGAACCGTAAAAGTCTTTGTCTCACGGAGCATTTGAGCAAACACAGTTTCAGCTATCTTGCCTTTAACAAGATTTCGGGCAAATTCAAGGTTATTCATAAATGGATTGTATCATTTACTGTGAAATGCTTATGCTTGGCTGCCCTTAGTGTCTGTACTTCGCAACCTTTAGCTTCTCTGAAGCGTTATATTTGTAATTTCTTGACCCCGTTTATCAAATACAGATCTTTCGTCGTTGCCTTCAAAAAAGCCTACAAGATACTCGCCTTTGTATAAACTTTCCCAGCTGGCAGTAAAGCCGTTTGTCTGCTTTTGAACTGGGTTTTGTTCGCGTGTAGTCCATTTTCCCGAGCCATGTAAGCTGAAGTTGACTGGCTCAACAAATGACCCGTCTGGGCTAATAGCGCTTAAGGTGCCCTTTGGCCAAGTGCCTTCCGGGTCTTCAATAATGAAAGTATAGTTCCATGCCTGTTCACCTGCCCCAGTAGTAATTGTTAGTATGTCACCAGCTTCAAGTTCAGATAATCTGAGTTGCTCTAGTTGCTCACCGCTGCTTTGTAGTTGATCAATCATATGATTATAATCTCTTAGTTCATCTGTGGTTGCAAGCATAACCAAATAAGATTCTTAATAGGGTTTCTATACTGCTTATGCTTGGCTGCCCTTAATGTCTGTACTGAAACGATTAATTTAAAAGCTAAACACTTTACACACACTTGTAACCATGAAATAGTATAAATATGAGCACCCACAAAAGTTCACCTGATCTAAATGATAATCAACCATGGCATGGAGAGCCAAGT
>JBGTLD010000026.1:0-50553 GCA_041744275.1 Saccharimonadales bacterium (SeqCode)
AGGAACTATCATTCCAGACAGCTTATCAATAGATAATCTTAATCAGAGCTTAGGAGACAATGCTGTTCGAGTTACCTGGCAACAATCTGACCCAAACACTGATAATTTTTATATAGAACCGCAAGCTACGAATGAATTTGCAGTGAACAATATAGATAGTTTGAGGTCAACACCGGGCAACTATCGTATTGATGTCTTTATTGCAGTGCGACCAGTGATTGAACACAATACAATTGTTCCTGGTACGGGTTCACGATTTCAATGTAGGGCATCTGATGCTTCAGGTAATTTCCAGTCAACGTCCAGTAATGCCGGAACAAACTGCCCCGTTATTGAACCCGGCTTTATCATTAACTTCAATGTTCCGACACCTCCACCAAATCAAGCCGGGATACAGGGGATACACGTAGCTACTAATGGTGCGACACTGCCGAACAATGCTACTGGCATGCGTACAACCGTGAGTGGCGTTGCAGCAGCTAATACCAACACTACGTTTGTATTTGGTGGTATAGGTACGGGAACTAAAACAATCACTGCGGGTACTGCGGTTCCACCAACTATTACGACTGGTGGCGTAACCTACACTTTTGCTGGTCATACGTTCTGTACGCTACCAATACAACAGACGTCGTGTCATGATTCTATGACAAGGCAGCCAGGTCGTTCATTTACTCGTACATTGAACCCAAACCAGACAATCGATGTTCGTTGGTACTATGATCCGCCTGCACCGGGTGCGACATTAAACGTTAACGTTGCTGGTATTACCAATAAGAATCAAAATATGACTTTCGCAGTCGAACATCATGCAGCGGGAGACTGTGGTGGATCTGTAGTTGTATCGGGCACCAACACGAGCCGTACCTGCGTATCGAGCCCTGGACTTGGCATTGGCTGGCATGATCATGGCTTTGGTCGCGGCGGCCTGCGATTAACCGCACCAGCAACGACTGTTCAAAATGGCGTTACCTATAATTTCACAGGCTGGACAGGCCATAACGGCAACGGAGTAGGCGGTGAGCCAGGCATACACTGCTCTAGTGCATGGAGTGGTGCGAGTACGCAACGGTGTATTAATGTAGAACCAGGCCAAACAAGGTCAGTGACGGCTAATTACGTACAGCCACCACCGCCACCTCCCGGCTGTACAAGTTATAGCCCGTATACCTCATTTGCTGGCCCACTCTTCCGGACGGTTAACCTACCTGAAGGTGGTATACCTGGACCAAGTTATGGATCAGCAAGTGAAGTTTCGCGAAGCGGATGGTCAGGTAGTCCAACGGCGGCAAGTAATGCAGGATTTTCTGGCCCAAGTCCTTTCACCGGTACGGGTACAAGGTCTACTAGCCGAACCGTTACGTTTACGCAGACACGTACAGTCAGACGCACTATGACCTACCATATCTATTTCAGGTCTGGTGGACAGATCGAAACAAGGTTACGCTCACCGAATCCAGTGCAAGACATTTACTGGAATACCGTGGGCAATCAAACCATTAGAGTTGTATCGGGTACAGGCACGAACAGTTCAGTACAGCTGGACTACAATGATATGTTTGATCGGTTCCCATACGACCGTCATTCTCCGCGAGTGTTTTACCAGTCACGTTACGCTACCTACACAGTAACGCAAACTAGGACTGAGTCACGTTCAACAAACCGGACGCAAACCGGTACATGGAGTAGATCAAGCATCACCGCTCCCTGGCAGCTTACTAAGAATGCATATCCAACACCATCCACATTTGTAGCATCCCCAGGTTGGAGTTCTACAAGTGACTGGTCGCCAACTGCACCAAGTGCGACGTCAACTAGCCCGCTTCCTAACTCTACACTTCAATCAAGTAATAACTGGGGTACCATGCAAAACACTGGCGACTCGGCACCATTCATGCCACCTTGTTTCCCAAGGATCTACACCTCATCGATAACCCCTGGCGCAAATGACATGACGGGAACCCGTGAGTCACCAGGAAATGGCACAGCATCGTATACAATAAATGTTAACTTTAACGTGCCAGCATCCCATAGCTCTTCACCATCGACGATGCGTCAGGCTCATAGGGTAAGGTTGCCGTATTCAGTGCAGCCACAAGTTTTGCGCGCCAACAACACACGAACAGACATAGGTGGAGTTCAGACGCAAACAGCCGTCATTAATAGTAGCAACTTAAACCGTGTCAGTACCGGAAGCTTCACTGCAAACTCTTCTAATACACCGTCACTGCAGCAGAATGCCTCTAACCTTGAGCCAGGAGACCGACTGTGTTGGGTATTTACGATTTATGTGCCTAATACTGGTAGTCCTGCATCACCCAATTCGTCACGTTACCGCTGGATATCAGGGAGTGGGCCAGTTAATGTTGGTGGCGTGGATCCACATGGGCTCATTAACACAACACACTTTAGTAATCCATTTAGTGCTGGTCAGATACAAATAGATTCGTGTACTCCGCCTCGGGTAAACTGGCCATATTTGAAAGTGTTTGGCAATGATGTTGTTGCTGGTGGTGCTATCGGAAACTGTAGTGCAACAACCGCAGGGTCAATTCGAACAACCGGAACGGCGACGCGTGGGTCTTCGGTTCAACATGGTGCGTTTGTACTCGGTACTATTCTGACAGCGAATTCGGTTGCTTCTCAGCGTAATTTCATTTCTGCAGAATTAAAAACTGCTAGCACACAACCAACTAGAGGGCAGGGGATGATACTCGGAAATATAGGTTCTCTAGGTAACTACACCCCTACTGATAATTATGCCTGTATGCCTGACTACCTGAATGACCGCCCGGAATCCCGAGGAAATGTGACGCAACCACTCGCAGCCGATTCTATGGCTATAAGGAATGCACTACGTACAAGTAATACAGATGTACGAAGACTTGAATACTATCAAGTGACTGGCTCGGTAGACTACACCCCTAACACAGGTGCAGGTTGCCCAGGAATCGGCGATGTAGATGCTCCAAATGGCGCGCGCAAGGTTGTGTATGTAAGCGGCACGCTTACGATAAGTAATAACTTTAGTACATGTAGCCGTTGGTCTAATCCAGATGAAATTCCAGCAGTAATGTTCGTTGCTAATAACATTGTTATTTCACCAAATGTAACTCGGATCGATGCAATATTAGTTGCTCGCGATACTCTGAGTACTTGTACGACAACTCCAAATGGTGCTTCGTCGTTGACGCCTGCGTCTCCAAGCGGTCCACTGCAATCAATTGTCCCTGGAGGTGGAACTGCTATTAATGATCCGAGCCAAAGATACAACCTCTGTCGCAATCCGCTTACTATTAATGGTGCGGTATACGCTCGAACAGCACAGTTCCTACGAACAGGTGGGAGCTTAAGGAATGCTGTTGCACGCGAAGGTGTGAATGCTGCTGGTACTTGCGCAAACGGCGCAGGTGGCGTGCGTCGTCAGGTTGGTGCATCAACAAACGTAAATCAGTTTACATGTGCATCAGAGGTCATTAACTTTTCACCAGAGTTCTTCCTCGTCTTCTCACGCACAATCGCTCAAGAACAAACATATAATCCTGAGGCAATTATTGAACTGCCTCCAAACTTGTAGACAATGCTTATGCTTGTAGGGTATACTTCGAGCTAAGATGAACATAAACAAAATAAGTGGGCACTCTGTAATGTTTCATGAAAATTATCACCAAAAGGTTGCGCTATGAGCTTAGTAAGTGGTATTCGTGATTTTTTTGGTCTTGATATAGGGAGTACAACTATCCGTGTTGTGCAGCTCTCGCACTCTGGAACTACCAAAAGTCTTCTAAAGTACGGCTATATGCCTGTCGTAGGTAACATCGCCGAAAGTGATTCTCCTGCTGATAGGCAAAAATTAGCACAGTCAATCAAAGAGCTTATTTCGAGTGCTGGTATTTCTACTAACAACGTTGCGGTAGGTTTACCATCTAAAAGAGTGTTTACAACAGTAGTAGACATTGACAGGCTCAGTGAGTCAGAAATATCACAAACAATCCAACTTCAAGCTGAGTCAATCATTCCAACACCGCTTTCAGAGTCAAAAATTGACTGGGCAGTTGTAGGGGATTCGCCGCAAGACCAAGGCAAAGTAGAAGTGCTACTCTCAAGTGTGTCCAATTCGTACGTTGAGTCTCGTCTAGATATGCTCGAGTCAGTGGGGCTGAACGTCATCGCATTTGAGCCAGAAAACCAAGCAATTTCACGATCACTCATGCCAGCTGAGTCTTCAGCCATGACGCTTATACTTGACATAGGTCACACATCGACAGACCTCGTTATATCTCTCAACGGTGCACCAAGGCTTACGAGAAGTATCAGTACAGGTATGCAAGCTATCGTACGGGCAGCCATGCAAAACTTAAACATAGACGACAAGCAAGCTGAGCAGTTCGTACTAAAATTTGGATTAAGTAAGGACAAGCTTGAAGGCCAAATACACAGTGCAATTATCGGCACAGTTGATATTTTGGTAGGAGAAATTGAAAAATCTATAAAGTTCGTCGTAGCGCGCTACCCTAATGTAGCTGTAGAAAAAATTATAGTCACAGGCGGGGCTGCAACGTTACCTGAGTTTCCTGTATACCTAGCTAACAGACTTAATATTGCGATTGAGATTGGTAACGCATGGAGAAATGTTGCGTTTCCTCCTCAACAACAAAATGACCTGCTCGCGGTATCGAATCACTTTGCAGTCGCAGTAGGACTCGCGGAGCGAAACGAATGATTCAGTTCAATCTCTTACCAGACATTAAGCTTGCATACATCAGAGCAGCGCGTACGAAACGAATTTTTTTGAGCATTTCTGTGATTATAACTGTTGTTGTCCTTTTTGTCGTTGGGTTGATTGCAACATCTGTTCTGGTATTCCAGCGGCAACATATTTCAAATCTTGATAACGATATTGCCGCAAAAACAAAAGAGCTCACCGAAACACAAGACATTGACAAAATATTAACCGTACAAAATCAACTTAATGTGTTGCCAGGTCTTCATGAGCGAAAGCCTGACGTCACCAGACTATACGAGTACATTCGGCAAGTTACTCCTGCGAGTGTGACACTAACAGACCTTGACATAGACTTTATTGAAAACACTATGCTAATTAGCGGAAAGTCATTGTTGCTTGCTGATATAAATAAGTATGTCGACACGCTCAAATTTACTCGTTATTTTGAGTCATTTCCTATCGTAGATGACATCTTACAAGAATCATCAGATCCAGTACCAGCATTTAGTTCGGTAGTATTACAAGAGTTTGATAAAAAAGATGGTGATCAATTTGAGTACAGTATATCGCTAATCTTTGATCCGGTAATTTTCGAGAACAGCCGAGATATTACATTGTCAGTACCAAATCAAATATCTACTCGTTCCGAAGTTGAGAAACCGGTGTTCGATGCTATCAGGAGGGATAATAATGCCGAATAAAAAAATATCCGTAAAGCACATACAAATCGACAAGGCTAACCAAGCGGTCATTATTGCGTGTGCTGTTGCATCCGCTGTTTTAGTACTCGGTGCGTTTACAAGCTATGCGCTACTTAAGCTTAATGCACATCAAGGCCGTGTAATTACTGAAAACGAAAAAACACTCGCCCAATTAGTTGAAAATATTGCGATTAAAGAAGACATCGTACAGTCATACAATTTATTCACAACTACTGAAAGAAACGTACTGGGGGGCAGTACCTCTGGTCTGGCCGAGGGTGATAAAGACGGAGATAATGCTCGACTCGTACTTGATGCACTACCAAGCAAGTATGACTTTCCAGCTCTTGCGACAAGCATCGAAACGCTTTTAATAAGAAACAATTTTTCACTGACATCCTTTGACGGGGCAGATGATGAAATCAATCAGCAAAGTCAATTATTGGGTATTCCGATAGCAGATGCCGCTGAAACGATTGAAACACCAGAGCCATCAGAAGGTGCAATTCCTGGAGTGATCGAGATTCCATTTGAGGTGACTGTAGAGAAGCTCACCTATCAATCTTCAGAGATTCTCCTGGGGCTACTGTATCAGTCTATACGACCGTTTAATATTAATAGAATCCAGTTGTCCGGTTCTGATTCAGAGCTAGACGTTTTAGTGAGCGCTCATACGTACTACCAGCCATCAAAAACCATAAACATTAGTGAGAAGGTCATAGAATGAAATCAAAAGACATCGCTATAATAATTGCAGTTGCTGGCTTTAGCGCTATACTCGCGTATGTCTTATCAAGTACATTCATTACCAGTGATGATGATCTACGAACCACTGTGAAAGTTGTTGAACCTTTATCACCTGAGTTTACAGCTGTTGATACGCGTTATTTTAATGAAAATGCGAATAATCCTACCAAATTAATTAATATTGGATCAAACGATAACAATAGTCCGTTTCTGACTGAAACAGAGCAGTAGCATATGAGCGTTTTATCTTCTGCAAATCAAAAGCAAGTCGAAGAGATATTAGTCAAAGACAAGCTTATCTCGGCTGAAGCACTCGCGATGATCCAAAAAAAAGCTGAGTCTGTCCACAAGCCTCTCTTCTCGCTACTACTCGATGAAGGTAACATCACAAATGAAGACCTAACACGCGTAATTGCTGGAGTTATCAAGGTACCGTATGTAAAACTCATGGGTACTCGTGTAGATCCAAAAATGTTTGACATTCTTCCTAAGGAAATTGCTGAAAGGTACATGTCTGTACCAATTGGTGAAATGCAAAAAAAGCTTGTTGTGGCTATGCTCGATGCTGATAACATTCAGGCCGTAGACTTCCTGACCAATAAAATTGGTCGTCCCCTAAAAGTCTACATGGCAAGCGAAGAGGGAATACATAGTGTCTTGCGCCAATACGATCAAACCATAAAGAAAGATGCCTTTGGTTCATTGATTGACCAGCAGGAAGAAGAAGCTGCCGCTGATTCAGCTCAGAAAAAAGGCAAGAAAAAAAATGCAAAAGACGACATAAAAGTTCTCGTACAAGATTCTCCTATCAGTAAGGCACTTTCAACAATTCTTGAATTTGCTGTTCGTAATCGTGCATCTGATATACACATCGAATCACTCGAACATGAGCTCAAAATTCGATGTCGGATAGACGGGGTTTTGGCGGAAATTATGAAACTACCTAAATCTACCGAAGCACCACTTATTTCTCGTATAAAAATTTTGTCTAACCTCAAAATCGATGAGCATCGTATACCACAAGATGGTCAATTTACAGTAGCTCTTTCCGACAAGGCGGTGGACCTACGTATTGCAATCTCCCCAGTGGTATGGGGCGAGCAGGTAGTTATTCGTTTGCTTGATAAGTCTGGCACGACACTAAAACTTGAAGAAATGGGATACAAGGGAAGAGCTCTACGTACAATCAGAAAAGGCCTTACAAAATCTAACGGTATGATACTTACATCTGGACCAACCGGTTCTGGTAAGTCGACCTCACTGTATGCTTTGATTCAAGAAATCATGGATGATTCCATAAATATTGTGACGCTTGAAGATCCTGTTGAATACAAAATGGACGGCATTAATCAAATTCAGGTGAACTCAGAAGTAGGACTCACCTTTGCATCGGGGCTTCGTTCGATATTGCGTCAAGACCCAGACGTCGTGATGGTTGGTGAGATTCGCGATAAAGAAACAGCACAGCTCGCAGTACAAGCTGCACTGACGGGTCACCTTGTGTTTAGTACTCTTCACACAAACTCTGCAGCCGGTATTTTGCCACGATTGCTTGATATGGGTATTGAGCCGTTCTTGATTGCAAGTACTGTGCATACTGTTATCGGACAACGTTTAGTAAGAAAAATCGCCGACGAAGGAAAAGAGTCATACCAGTCTGATGCGGCTGAAACAGAGGCAATTCGAACTACAATCGGTGACCTACTACCAAAGACTGAATCAGAAAAAGAAGAGCTCTCAAAAGATATAGGTCATGACAATTTACCCCTCATCGCTGACAGTAACTATACGTTACATAGAGGTGTTGATGGCCCGGAAACGCCAGGAGGGTACAAAGGGAGAATGGGTCTTTATGAAGTATTCGAGGTTACCGAAGAGATTAGAAGCCTTATTTTGAGCCATGCTACCAGTAGTGAGATTCAAAAAAAGGCTCAAGAACAAGGAATGCTTACAATGAGACAAGACGGATACCTAAAAGCCCTCGATGGTCTGACAACAGTAAACGAAATAAACAGAGTCGCATCAGCGGACAGTGCGTAAGAAGGGATTAATACAGTGGCTACACAACCAAGAATAGAAATTTTACTCGAAGAAGTTATAAAGAAAAAAGCATCAGACCTTCACTTGCAAGTAGGCTTGCCTCCAATGCTACGAGTTGACGGAAAGCTCATAAAGGTGACTGGCTCAGAGGCGCTGTCAGATGACCACTTAGAGTCGTTATTATTTGCGCTTCTCGATGACGACCAGAAACAGATACTGCTCAAGGACAAGGAGTTTGACTTTAGTTTTGCGTTTGGTGATCTCGGACGGTTTCGTGTAAATGCCTTCCATGAACGGGGTAACCTCGCTGCAGCATTTCGCCTCATTCCAAATGAGATAATTTCCGTAGAGCAGTTGGGGTTACCAAATATCGTAAATAAATTTGCTGATTATCCAAGAGGGCTTGTGCTTGTAACTGGTCCAACAGGTTCGGGTAAATCAACCACGCTAGCAGCACTGATTAACAAAATTAATCACGAGCGTGAAGCGCATATTATTACCATTGAAGACCCAATTGAGTTTACACACCGATCAGCAAAATCAGTTATTGTGCAACGTGAAGTACATTATGATACGTATTCTTTCTCTGCAGCGCTTCGCTCAAGCCTCCGCCAAGACCCAGATGTGGTACTTATTGGTGAGATGCGTGATCTTGAAACCATCGCAGCTGCTATTACCATCGCAGAGACCGGTCACCTAGTGTTTGCAACGCTACACACAAACTCTGCGGCACAAAGTATTGACCGTATGATTGACGTGTTTCCACCACATCAACAATCACAAATTCGAGCCCAACTTGCTAACATTCTTGCGGCAATTTGTGCACAACGACTCGTGCCAACAATTGGCGGTGGGCGAATTGCAGCCGCAGAGATTTTAGTGGCTACCCCTGCAGTAAGAAACATCATACGCGAAGGTAAGAGTCATCAGCTAGATGCGGTGATTCAGACTGGTGCTGAGTTCGGTATGCAGTCACTCGATAAAACGCTTGTAAACCTTATTCATAACGGGACAATCGCGTACGAAGAAGCAAGAAACTACGCTGTTGATCTAGAAGAATTAGATCGGATGATGAGGAACTAAACATGATCAACTATAAATTTACGGCACGCAACCCACAGACTGGCGAAAAAATTCAGTCGCAAGTACAAGCAGACAGCGTCTCTAGCGCATCTAGCCTCATTAAGCAGCAAGGTTTTGTGCCGATTGATATAAAAGTCATGAGCGAAGGTTCAAGTCCATTATCTAAGTTTAAATCACGTATCAAGACGAAGGATAAGGTGATTTTCTCTAGGCAGATGTCGACGCTTATTGCGGCAGGCTTGCCACTTGTACAAAGTCTCCGAAACGTACTTAATCAAACACAAAACAAAGCTTTCAAGATCGTTATTTCCAAGATTGTTGCAGATGTAGAGTCTGGTAAAGCATTTTCAGAGGCGCTTTCAAAGCATCCAAAGGTGTTTGATAACGTGTTCGTAAACCTCGTCGCAGCAGGTGAGGTGTCCGGTACACTCGACGCTTCACTCGAGCGACTATCCGACCAGCAAGAAAAAGATGCAGAAATCGTGAGCAAGGTAAAAGGCGCGATGATTTATCCGCTGATAGTTATGCTTGTGATGATTGCCGTAGTTATATTTATGCTTGTAACGGTACTTCCACAGGTTGAGATTCTATACGATGGTCTTTCCGGGGCCGGTGAATTGCCGATATTTACAAGAGTATTGCTATCTATTTCAAAATTTATTATTAACTTCTGGTATATTGCACTCATCGTTATTGGTATTTTGGCGTTTATAACAAGTCGCTGGATGAATACTATTGGCGGTAAATCTATTATGGATCGCGCCAAACTTAAGATGCCACCTATTGGCTCGCTCTTCACAAAGCTATACATGGCTCGTTTTGCACGAACTGGCACAACTATGGTTGCAAGTGGTGTGCCACTCCTTAAGATGCTTGAGGTTGTAGCTGAAGCAGTAAACAACGTTCATCTCAAGAAGTCGATTATGTCTGCCGCTGAAAAGGTAAAAGGTGGTAAGGCACTATCTGACTCTATAAAAGACGATGATAACTTCCTGCCTCTTGTGTCTGACATGCTTCATATTGGTGAAGAGTCAGGCCAGGTAGAAAGCATGTTAGAAAAAACAGCGACATACTATGAGAAAGAAGTTGACAACCAGATCAAGGCCATCTCCACGATAATTGAGCCGGTGATGATGGTACTTCTTGGTGTTACGGCTCTTATTATTGTTGCAGCAGTACTTATGCCTATTTATGGACTTGCCGGTCAAAACGTATTTTAGACTTGCATTGCTGTGATATAAAGGTATATTAATAACCATAAGTATAATTAAAAAACGCAAAGGGGCACTTGCAATATGAAATCAAAACAACTAAAAGAAGAAAAAGGCTTTACAATCATCGAAGTCTTGATTGTGCTGGCAATCGCTGGTTTGATCATGCTCGTTGTGTTCTTGGCAGTTCCTGCCTTGCAGCGTAACTCCCGCAACACGCAAAGGACTTCAGACGTCAGTTTAATCAGCTCTGCAGTAAACGAATGTCTTAATAATAGAAACGGTAGAATTGCTAGCTGTAACACAACAGCACAGATATCACCGACATATATTGATGCATCTGCCACTGGAACTACGCTTCGTCAGCTCAGGACAATTGTTTTTAGTACAAGTTTTCCCGCGGATAATGCTGCAATAGCGCATGTTGCCATGGGTACTGGCACTACACCTGGCTGGAAATGTACAGCCGATGGCGGTGATGTAACACAAACAGGAGCATCGCCTCGAGCAATCGCTGTCCTTTACAAAACCGAAGGTACTGCTGGACAGAACATTCAACGCTGCCTCGATATATAATAGTATTAAAACTTCAAAACAGCTCGGTAAAACGGGCTGTTTTTTGTTATTATAGTTGTAATGCTTATTTTTATACTTATGCTTGGGCTTTGCCTCGGTAGTTTCGTAAATGCGCTCGTATGGCGCGTTCATGCAAAGCGAGATTGGGTAAAAGAGCGCTCTGAGTGTATTCAATGCCACCACGGACTCTCAGGTTGGGACCTTATACCGGTTTTTAGCTGGCTGAGCCTGAAGGGCAGGTGTCGTTATTGCTCAAAATCAATTAGCCCACAGTATCCGGTAGTAGAACTTACGACATCTGTACTGTTCGTGATCTCGTATTTTTACTGGCCTACTGCTATCGTTGGTGTGCAAACGGTTGTATTTATAAGTTGGTTGGCTCTATTGACGACTTTGGTGGCCTTGGCTTTATATGATTTCAAGTACATGCTTCTACCAAATAGTATGGTTAAGGTTGCTGGGGTTTTTGTGGGAGCCATAACATTGCTTCGGATGCTCGATTCGTCTGTATTATCTGTGCTTTCTGGCGCTGTGCTCGGTCTGGTGTTTTTTGGAGGCTTATTCTACGTGTTGTACCAGATATCAGACGGGAGATGGATAGGTGGTGGCGATGTGAAGTTGGGGTTCGTGCTTGGTTTTCTCTTAGGCGGTGCTGTAGAAAGCCTGCTGGCTATTTTTATAGCTTCATTTGTAGGTAGTTTATTTGCGATTTTATACGGTACGAAGCGTACAGCTTATGCTAAAAAAATAATTCCGTTTGGACCGATGCTTATTCTTGGGACGTTTGTAGTCTATATTTTTTCTCATCGTATTTTCGAGGCCTACTACAATTTTGTCGGGTTGCAATAACTACCATATTGCTTGTGGTATACTTGAAGAATATTCAGGTGGATTAACGTGAAACATATAAAAAGCCAAAAAGGGTACACCATAGTCGAGTTACTGGTCGTTACGGCTATTGCTGGGTTTACGGCAATAGCCGCCTTTACTGCTGTAAGTGGGCAAACCGAGCGCAATGAGTTCGAGAGTGCTATTCGTAACTTTGAATCACGCTTACTCGATATTGCAAATGATGTGAGCAAAGGGGTACATCCTGGCGCCACAACGGGCTGTAATGTGCTTAGTACAAACGGTGCATTGTCATTTAGTGGTAGCAGGGCTAGAGGATCAAGTCCAGAGTGCATATTTGCTGGTAAGGCTGTAAAATTTAGTGACCCTTCTGCAACAGAGCAAACAATGACATTCCTAACACTTGCTTCAAGGCGTGTGAGGGGCTATTCGGCAGCTGCAGATGCTAATCGTCCTGTCACAGATATAAGTCAATTGAGTACTGGTCAAATTGCAGTCGTTCCAGGACTAAATGACACTACCACACTCACGAATGGTATAAGAGTTTTATCTGTCAGGCATGTTGGTGGATCGACTGGTGGTATGGTATTTTTGACATCTTTTGCAAACAGGGGTGATGGAGAAGTCACATTAAGTGGGTCACCCCAAATAGATTTGTTTGGGATGCGCCCTATAACGGGCTTGCGTATGACTGACGATATTGGAACAACGCCAGGTGCACTTAGGGTAGTGAGTAATTATCAACGCCCTAACAGTACTGGTGTAGCCGTTTGTGTTCAGTACCGTAGCAATGCTCGCACAGCGGTTATTACCTTTGGACAGCAGGGTAGTCAAACGACAACAGCGGTTGATTTAAGAAGTCGGACAAATCCATGCAACTAAAGAAGCTTAATAATGCTGGCGAGACAATCATAGAGGTGTTGTTATGTTTAAGTATTTTGGGCCTCATATTGGGTGTCGCTTATGCAACAACAAGTAGAAACCTGCAGGCCACGAGAGATTCACAGGAGCGATTGCAGGCGCTGCAATACGCCGAAAGTATTACGGAGTCTATCCGTGCGTATGCAATCAAAGATCAATCATCAGCAATACCAAACCAATCACTTTTTCCTGGTACTACGGGCGCAACACCATTAATTGGGGCAACCCGTACATTTTGTATTAGTGTAAACCCTACAGATTATTCGTCAGCAGCACTACCTATAAGTAATGGGGCTGGTAGTGCACGCTGTCAGCGACCTGGTGACACAATATACAGGCATACTATAGTTGCACACAACCTCGGTAGATTAGGGGGGTCTCAAAATGCCAGCTTCCGCTACGCAATAACTGTAAACTGGCAAGGGTTATCCAGTGGTACACTACAAAACGCCTCAACCACATATGTATGGACACGAGCAAATGAGAGACGCTAAATGAAACAGTATAAAAATGTTCAATCAGGTTTCACAGTCGTAGAGCTTTTGATTGCCACTACCGTATTTGGCGTAGTGTTGGTCATAGCGAGTACTGCTATCTTGGGGCTGAGTAGGCAGTATTACAAAGGCATCGTACAGACAAGAACACAAGAAGTTGCCCGCCAAATAAGTCAAGAGATTGCCAATAACATCAAGTTTTCTGTAACAAGTCCTACATTGGCATCAAACGGCAATGTACAGGTGCTCTGCGTATCGAATAGGAGGTACATGTACCGAACTGGCGTAAAACTAGGCGATCCAGGCGTACCAGCGGTGTTAGTACAAGACAGTGGTTGTGGAACAGCCATTCCCGCAACGCTTGCAGCTGCAGTTCCACCCGCTCGGCGTGAATTGATAGGGCAAAACATGCGCCTTGCTGAACTTCGTATTGATTCTAATGGTCCTCTATACTCTGTAACCGTTAGGATTGCGTACGGTGATAATGATTTATTATGTAGTCCTGGCGCAGGTGATTGTGGCAGTGTGACAGCAACGGTAAACGCTGGTGCAGGCGATGTACAGTGCAAGGGTGGGAAGGGTGCTCAATTCTGCGCAACCGCAGAGACGAGCTTAACAGTTGTGAGAAGGCTGTAAAAGGGGTACTATAATGCTAATGGATAAACCAAAACTACTGAGTGACCAATCTGGGTTAGGTGCGATAGTAATTGTATCAATTTTTGTATCAGTTGTTACGATGATAGTCTTAGGCTTTAGTACTGTTGTCAGAAGAGAGCAACGACAATCACTGGATCAGCAACTTAATTCGCAGGCACGGTTTGCAGCCGAATCAAAAATAAACGAGTTGTTAGCGCTCTATAGAGAAAACCCAGCCCATCCACTGTTTGCTACAAGTACACCTTTTGGCTCGTGTGGCGACGCCACCGGTGCCGTTGAGTCTTCCCCTGATTTTGATATTGATATTACCTGCGTGCAGATAAACAGAAGTCCTAACTCGCTCGAATTTTCAAATGTCTCAACTGAAGAGTCAACTGTTACATACATTCAGCCAGATGCTACCCCAATAAACCGTATTGTTATCAGCTGGGATATACCGCCACCTAGTGCGAATCAACAGAGTACGTGCCGCACTGCAAGTTACGCGTCTGGTAATATCTTTCCATCAACACTTGGTGGCAGTACTGAGGTTGGTATGTTGCGTTTTGACCTTGTGCCACTTGGGGGGTCACTTGATCGTCTTTCATTGAGCGAGTCGCAACTGTCTGGTGTGCTTATTCCTTCAACAACTGGTACGGAAACAATCACGTATAGCAGTGCGAATACCATTTCAACAAAACCTGTACTAGCAGGCAGGTGCTTTACTGGAGCCGGTCCATTTACCGTGTTTGGACAAGATGTGTACCGAGCGAGGGTAGTTATCAATGTACCAAATGCCAATACTCCCTATATGCTTAGGCTTAAGAGTATGTACAGACCAGTGCAAAGAGTTAAGGTTAATGGTGTAAATTCATCTAATGACTCTGTGCAACTTGCAAGAGAGCAAATTAGCGTAGAAGTAACCGCACGCTCTGCTGACGTTTTGTCTAAGGTGAATGCTCGGTTTGGGCAATTTTCTGCTGCTGCCGAGCTAATACCATCAAGTGCAGTTCATGTTATCAATGGCCTCTGTAAGGACATGACGACTGAACCGAACGGCACTCAGTCGAGTTGCTAGTCTTCTTTACGGTGGAATTTTTCGTGGATTGATTTGAGGTGTGGGTCGGTGACGTGAGTGTAAATCTGTGTAGTTGATATGTTGCTGTGGCCAAGCATGGCTTGTACTGAGCGCAAGTCAGCACCGTTCATGAGTAAATCAGTCGCGAATGAGTGGCGTAGTGTGTGTGGGCTTACGTGCTTTGTGATGCCTGCGAGCAGGGCATAGCGGGCAACCATACGCTGTACACTTCGTGCAGTAAGCCGATGGAAATTACCAGATAAATCTACAGTTTTGCGGCCGCTGTAACGAATAAATAGTGGTTTGGTGTTGTCAGAACGTTTATCGATATATTTTTGTACCCACTCGGCTGCGTCGGGGCTTACAAATATAGGCCGGTCTTTCTGACCCTTACCACGAACCATAAACTCTCGGCGCTTGAGATTGATGTGGTCTTTATCCAGTCCTACAAGTTCCGAAACACGGAGCCCAGAAGAAAACAGAAGCTCTAGGATGGCTCTATCACGCAAGCCTTGCTCGGTGTCTATATTAGGCTCTGCAAATAGCCGTGCAAGCTCTTCGGGGCCTAGAAACGTCACTTGTTTACGTACTGTTCGCGCAAGTTCTATCTTGTCGGCACTTATAACAGGCAAGTCACGCTTGGCGCAGTATTTCAAAAAACTGCGTAGCGCTATTAAGTGGTAGTTCTGTGTTGTTTTTTGTAGTTCATCGCTTGTGTTGGTGCCAAGCCTGTTAAGCCATAGCCGCCATTTGCGTACCATGTCTGGGTCAATATCACTGACGGTGATGTCGCCAGCAAAGTCGACGAGTCGGGTGAGGTAATGGTCGTAGTTGGCGATGGTTTTTTGTGACCTGTTTTGCTCGATTTCTAAATATTCTAGAAAGTCTGTTTTTGTTTTTGAAAATAGTGGTGCGCTCATGCATACATTGTACGACATAAGCGGAAAAAGCCATGTGTAATCTGTTATACTAAATGAATACAAAAATAGTAGAAAGGAATGTAACGTGGAGAAAACGTTAGTTGTACTGAAGCCTGATGCTATACAACGTGGTGTGGCTGGTGAGATTGTTACACGATTTGAAAAAGCGGGCCTTAAAGTCATTGCGCTTAAAATGATTGAGCCGAACATAGATCACTACTATGAGCACTATGAAACCATTGGACAGGTGATATCCCGCCGTGGCCAAAAGGTGTTTGATGATAACCTAGAATTTATGCAAGCAGGGCCTGTCGTTGCAATGATACTCGAAGGCGTAGAGGCTGTGTCGCTCGTACGGAAAATGGTTGGAGATACCGAGCCAAAATCATCGAGCCCAGGAACGATTCGCGGTGACTACGCTCACATGAGTTATGGTCATGCAAATGATCACGGCGTCGGTATACCGAATTTAATCCATGCATCTGGTGATGTAGACGAAGCCAAGCTCGAAATAGCCCTCTGGTTTAGTATAGAAGAGCTACACAGCTATGAGACACTCCACGAGCGCTTTATGAACGCAGAATCTATGAAGCGTGCCCACAGTAATAAAAAGAAATAGTTTGCTGTTAAGGGTGTAATTCGGTCATATATTTTTAGATTGACCGAATTACAAACCCTTAAGAATAGTTTGCCCCGGCAGCTCAACTGGCCCCGATAGGGAAGAATAGTGCACATAGCTCTATCCAGTTGAGCCACAAGGTGATGTTAAGCTAAGATATAGTAAACGTTAGTTTGCCCCGGTAGCTCAACTGGATAGAGCAGATCCGTCCTAAGGATAAGGTTAGGGGTTCGACTCCCTTCCGGGGTACCAAGATATAATCCGTAGTTTTGAATCTCATCACGCTCACGCTAAAATAGGCAGTACCATATGTCAAAAAAATACTTTGAAGACCAGTTTGATGACGAAGAGGTGAGGTTTGTATTTCGCAAGCACCCGGTTATTATGCGAAAAGGACTTATCCTCTCGATGTTTGGTATTCTTGCTGGACTTGCACCAGGGCTTATTACACTAGAGTTTAGTTGGTTTTATGGTGGTATTGCTGGCGGTTTTGTTCTTGGGGCGCTTCTTTTTTCGCCGTGGTACATCGCGTGGTATTTCAGCGTGTTTATTGTCACGAACCAGCGGTTTATTCAAATTACCCAGAAGGGTTTATTCCATCGTTCGGTATCAGATCTGGGGCTGCAGCATATCCAAACAGTAAACTATGAAATTGCCGGACTTGAGCAAACAATGCTCGGGTTTGGTACAATAGTGGTACAAACGTATATGGGTGATCTTGTGGTGCATAACGTGCATCATCCTGCTAAAATCCAGAAGAAGATCGTATCGGTACTTAGAGATGAGTCAATCATACCCGATGATATACCGCTTGCAATGAAACAGGAACAACTATCTGATGAATAAAGCAAAAAAAGTACTACATTCTGTAAAAAATCGTCGTGCCAAGAAAAACGGCGTTAACGAAGATGTGCCACGCATAACCAACAAAACGCTTGCTGAGCACCGAGAGCAGGTGCTGTCGGGCGCGCGTAAGTATGTTCTGCCTGTGCATTCTAAAAACCGAATCGTCTTGTTATCAGTCAGTATTTTTGTTGCGACGCTTGTCGTGTTCTTTACATATTGCACACTGGCGCTGTACCGTTTTCAATCTAACTCAGGATTTTTATACAAGGTTACGCAGGTGATACCATTTCCTGTTGCAAGAAGTGGTACACAGTTTATCGCATACGAAAATTACTTGTTCGAAATGCGGCACTACACTCATTACTATGAAACACAGCTTGATATAGACTTTAGTAACGAAAATGAGCGTCTTCAGCTAGAGCAGTTTAAACGCCGGGCACTCGACAAAGTCGTAAACGATGCATATGTAAAACAGCTCGCAGACCGTGAGGGTGTGACGGTGTCTGATCGAGAAGTCGATGATCAGATTACCATTGCACGTAATCAGCAGCGTTTTGGCGCTACAGAGCAGTCACTAGAAGATGTTATTAGCGACTTTTGGGGCTGGACTATAGATGATTTCAGGCGAACACTCCGCCAGCAACTACTAGCCCAAAAAGTTGCCGAAAAGCTTGATACAGAGACTCGCCAGCAGGCCGAAGCAGCACTTGCTGAACTACAATCAGGGGCTGACTTTGCAGAAGTAGCGCGTAAGTACTCAGACGACGAAGCAACCAAGGAAAACGGTGGTGAGTTTGGCTTTGCAGTCGATAAAATGAGCAGGGAGCTCAGCCCGCAATCAGCAGATATATTGTTTGATCTTGAGCCAGGAGCTTATTCTGATATCGTCAACACAGGATATAGTCTAGAAATAGTCCGCAATATCGAAACAAACGACAATAAAGTTCGAGCCGCGCATATTGTGTTCAATTTTGAGCCAATAGAAACGCACTTAAATGACTTAAAAGCTGAAAAGCCGTACACCGTATATGTTCGCCTTCCAGAAGTCCCAGAATTCCAGGACCCTGACGAACTAATAACTCCATAACTATTAGATCATAAAACCATCAATGTTACTTTTTTAACAGACTATGCCACGTTATTTGTTTAGAATATAAAGCATACTAATGCTGTGTGAAAGGGCGGCGTCACTACTTATAACTACCAATTTCTAACAAGACAGGACATTACATGAACGACGGATTTAACATAGGAAACTCACTTGAGCGTGGTGTAGATAGATTTTTTGAATACCTACCACAAGTACTCGGGGCACTATTCATATTACTTATTGGATACATTGTTTCTATAATCCTCCGACGTATTACACGACTAGTACTCGATAAGCTCAACTTTGACAAAGCATTGCAATCTTCTCCGGGGGGTACACACCTAAACCGAATTATCGAACGACCATCACACTTTGCAGGTCAGGTAGTCTTTTGGTTTGTGTGGATAGGGTTTATATCACTTGCAGTATCGGCGCTCAATCTCCCAACACTTAATGCTTTTGTAGCAGCAGTCTACAGCTATGTGCCTAATGTTATCGCAGCTATACTTATATTCTTAGCAGCGAGTGCAATATCAGCTGGAGCGGCAGCATTTACGCACCGAGTAATGGGTGATTCACCTACTGCACGAGTGATCAAAACTGTAATTCCTGTCGTGACCCTGAGCATCGCAGGTTTCATGATTCTGAACCAACTTCGTATTGCGACAGATATTGTTAACATTACGTATACCGCAATCATGGGATCACTCGCACTTGGTCTTGCGATAGCATTCGGTTTCGGTGGTCGTGACGTTGCCGCCAGAATTCTCGAACAAGCGTATGAATCTGGTAAACAGAACACAGATCAAGCAAAAGCTGATCTAAAGCGCGCGAAAGAGAATACGAAACAAGAGATTCGTAAGCGACGTTAAGTCATAGCTCTCTTAAACAAAAGATCCTGTCACATGACAGGATCTTTATTTTTTTTGCGAAGTTATCTTAGATTGTTTTATTTTTAGCTCCTTGGTCCATTTACTTAAACAACAGCATCTGACTTAGCAAAACTTAAAACCTATGTTTTAGGTGTAATAATTCTAACTACTTAAACATATCCTTCTTGATATAATAGTAATACTAAATACAGGAGAAAATACCATGGGAATTATCTGGACAGTCTTAGCCGTTATCGGACTAATTGTAGTTCTTCAATTTGTATTTTAACCAGCTGAAGTCGTGTTGCAATAACGCTCTTTTAATTGGTTTGCTAGAGACGTTTGCTCTAAGTTAAATACATAAAAAGTCTCATCAATTGATGAGACTTTTTATCTGGGGCTCGACCGGAGAAAGCACATCTGGCAGCCCATGCTCGAAGCAAGCTCCTGCGCGTGGCTTTGATGACCGAACCGGCAATCTTGCATCTTCACTAAAGCGAATCTGCGATCACTGTTTCAAACCGGATCGAAACCTGACCAAATAAAATACCCCTGACAAGCAGAGGCACTTTATTTGGCGGGCTCGACCGGGTTCGAACCCGAAGAGTGCCTGTGGCACTATGAGTTCACACATAGAATAACCTCTCATTACTAAAAAGCTCATAACGGATCTGTAAATACGATTCCTTTCACATAGTGCTGAGGTTCGAATCGCTGAGCTTGCTCAGCGCGCAATCAAAAACCTCCCTAAAAAGGGAGGCTATTGGTTGCGTACTCTGGCGGGCTCGACCGGGTTCGAACCGGCGATCTCCTCCGTGACAGGGAGGCGTGATAACCACTTCACTACGAGCCCAAATTATCTAGAAGACCAGCAAATTCTATCAGATGTAAGGAGTCAGTGCAAGTAAATACAGGTTACTTTATGGTAGTATTTTCGCGCTTTGCCTGCCAGAGAGCTCCAAAGCCGAGGCCTATGAAGATAGCATCTTGCACTAAAACCCCAATATTGAGTGGCTGCGGGAAGTAGCTACCAAAACAGCCGCAGTTTGGTACATCAATACCACGAATCAATGCTTGAGCTGCGAGGAATGTCCAGAATATGGCCACGATAACTCCACACAATATGAGCTCTCGCCGAACGCCTTTTGCGAACTGGGGTGTCAATGCACCTAATGCACCTAATGATTCAAAACCAATGATAAGGAGCGCGAGTAGTGAGCTGAGTGATCCAGATGTGACGCCGTAGGTATCAATAGCTTGCACGAATTCGCCGTAACTCAATGTTTGCCCAACAACCATCGCCGCAAGTAGAAGTCCAAAAATGCCAGTAAAAGGGATTCGTTTCATAAATGTATAGTAGCTGATTTTACTCACTTTCAAAACGCTGTTTTCGTGATCTGGTTACTATATGCGTTAATTTTGGTACGGAACGAAGTTAAGATGTAACGATTTTTTGGGCTTTCACGCCTCTTGAACCGTTAAATTCCCATCGCACGCGGTTGGATTTGTTTGCTTGTTTCATATTGATTTCCTTTAAGTGTCTCTATAATACTAAGTGTTAATGGTTTCTGTCTGAGAAATAAATTACATTTCTGATGTTTTGGTATACTACAGAGCAGTTTGCTTAAGGAAAACACGAATGTTCGTGAGTAAATTGCTGTTATTTTGCCAATATAGCTCGTGTACGGCTTTCGTACAGTGGGGGTCGAGTCTCACTATTGGCTCCATTTTTTTGTAGCGTTACTTTAAACTTTTACGATTAAGACTTACACTGAGGACAGATGCATATCCCTAAAAATTATTTTCATGACCGTATCGTACTATTGTTGCTCAGCATCAATACATTTTTTGTATTGCTTTGTACGACGTTAATACTCCTCAAGATAGATTTTGGTCGTAGCGATGGATATATTGTGCAGTATCGTTCAAGCCTCGGTTTGGACGCGTTTAAAAGCGGTGGGGCAAGCAGAATCTTTGCGTTTGTTCTTTTTGCGCTGCTTATTTATGGTCTACACACGCTGATTAGTATGAAAGCGTATCACAAGAGGCGGCACTTCTCGTACGTCGTGCTTGCTATGTCGATACTGTTTTTGAGTATTGCAACAATTGTGAGTAACGCATTGTTGGAGGTGTAGCGTGAAACGTATCGAAATCCCATACGTACATGAAAGAGGCCGAAGATATCGGTTCTTTGAAATGCTCCCTGGGCTGTTGAGCTGGTCGCTGTTATTACTGCCACTCACGCTGTCATTGATTGATCCTCGGCTTACCGTCACGTTCATCATCGCCTATATGCTGCTTTGGTTTGTGAAGGCGGTGGGCTTAAATGTCCGTGCGATTCAAGGCTTCAAGAATATGGATCTTCATAAGTCTTTGCCATGGCAGCAAATGCTGAGCGAACTGAGCGAATCAAAAGTAGGACAGCCGCATAAGCACATACCATCGTGGCACTATGAGAACATTTTACGTGTTCAGGAAAATCCCACCCCTGTAGATCCAGACAATATTGTGCACGCAATCATCATCGCAACCTACAATGAGAGTAGGGAAGTGCTCGAGCCAACTGTTCAGTCAGTCATGAAGTCTGTCTACGACATGAAAAAAGTTATTCTCGTGCTCGCATACGAAGAAAGAGGTGGGCCTCAGGTAGAAAAGCAAGCCAAGGAACTCATGCGTGAGTACAAAGATCAGTTCCAGCACACAATGGCCGTCAAGCATCCGAAGGATATGCCTGGAGAGGTGATTGGGAAGGGTGGTAACATCACATACGCTGGTCGTGAGTTGCAGAAATACGTAGAAAAGCAGGGTATTGATCCCTTGCACGTCATTGTGACCACGCTGGACGCCGACAACCGACCACACAAACACTATCTCAACGCGCTGAGTTATTTGTATTCAGTCACCCCAGACCCGCTTACAGTCTCGTACCAGCCGATACCGGTTTTTACGAACAATATATGGGACGCACCAGCACCAATGCGGGTGATAGCTACAGGTAATACGTTCTGGAATGTCGTGCTTTCTATTCGCCCGCACATGATTCGTAATTTTTCATCGCATGCTCAGAGTTTGCAAACACTTATCGATACCGATTACTGGAGTGTGCGGACTATTGTCGAGGACGGGCATCAGTTTTGGCGAACCTACTTTCGCTACGATGGCAACCACGAGGTGTATCCAATTTATCTGCCAATTTACCAGGATGCAGTACTGTCATCGACCTACGCAAAGACGTTAAAGGCGCAGTTTATACAGATACGGCGCTGGGCGTGGGGTGCATCGGATGTCGCGTATGTGCTAGAAAAGGGATACTTTACACCGAACAAACTTCCAAGGCTCGATTTATTGTTCAAGTTTTCTCGTCTTCTTGAGGGTCATGTGAGCTGGGCTACCGCGCCGCTTATTCTGGCTTTTGCAGCGTTTATCCCAGTCCTTATAAATCCGCTCGATTTTGCATCGGTTCAGCTGCCAGAAATCGCAAGTCGTATCCAGAGGATTGCCCTTGGCGGTATTTTAATTACGCTGTTCTTGAGCCTTCGTTTGCTTCCACCAAAACCGGCGCGCTATAAAAAGCACCGTTCTGTGTTTATGGTGCTTCAATGGGTGTTGCTGCCTATAACCACAATCGGGTACAACAGCTTAGCGGCACTTAATTCCCAAACACGATTGATATTTGGGTGGTATCTCGGCAAGTTCGACGTCACAGACAAAGCCGTTATAACAGAAGACAAGCGTAGAATAACGTGAGAGTTAGCTACAGCGGGTGATAGGCGGTGTAGTGCGTAAAGGCAACCGAATCAAACCTCTTGAGTACCGCACGACACCCCACGATTACGTGTTCTCGGCTGATACTTCCCGATTGTTGCCGTAAAAGTTCTGTAATGATCGTGTCAACAAGTGCCGTAGCGTCGTCTAGGGCGGTTTTTCTATGCCGCAAGCTCTCATAAACGCTTATAAATAAAACATCGCGTGAAAACGGCTCTAAATCATGCAGAGCTTTGTACTTTATTGATTGTGAGAGGTCTACAGACTCAGTCGTGCTGAACAATGCACCGCACGACTGGCAGTGCCTACGCCGCCAAACACTATTGGTGCGTTTTTGTGGACGGGAATTCGTAACACGTGTTTCTGACTGACAATAAAGACAAACCATGACAACATATTGACATGACGCTATTATAAACACAAGTGGAAAACTTGTGCAGAGCTGTGGGAAACACTTGTTTTCACCTCTCAACTGGAGTTCTTACTCTGTAAATCTTGCAAAAGTGTAGTACTGCGTACATAAGAGGGGAATAAGCTAAAAAAATAAAAACACCGGCCTTATGACCGGTGTTAATCACTCGCTGTATCTGTTACTTTGTAACAGTTCTGCGTGTGCGTCGTATGCGACTGATTGATTTCGATGAAGGATGAAGCTCTTCGTAGAACAGCTTAAATCCTTCGAGCGAATTCTTTTTGGTACTCAAGTTTGAGCGCCTCCCAAAATTAACTTCGCAATCTTACCAGCCATTATCGATACTGTCAAATGAGAATTCTCACAATTGGTCCACCATAACAGATACAAAGAAATTAGAATAAACAGTCATCACAAAATATTGTACGACGTCTTATCTTTCGCTCATTAGGTGTGACACGGAGTGGATACGTATGTATGAAAGGAATTTTATAAATGGAGTACATGTTGCTGAGATCAGGAATGTTTCGTGCAGATGCGCAGCCTAAGCTGATAGTCAGATACTGATGTAATTAAAGAATGCATTTTCACAATGCATCGTAGGGCCATTTAAAGTGAGATAACAACCATAATTATAAGAGTGTTCATGATGACTGACTCAAGTATTCATGAACTCATGAATTCCACATGGGTTTAATGATACGTAAAACAAATGGTGTTACCGGGTTCGTTATCGCTGAGTGTATCTATGTATGCGTCCAAAGCCAGTTACTTCTTGATTATCATAGTACGCGTATCTGTAAGAATATATGTTCGTAATCAGTTAAGGACTACTCACTACCTCTGTCACTAAGGTTCGATCTGAATATAAATTGGTGGGCAATATAGGATTCGAACCTATCACCTCCACAACGTCAATGTGGCGCTCTAGCCAAATGAGCTAATTGCCCAGAATCGGATCTAACAAGTCAGATTATACCTTGCGTAACACCGCTGTGCAAATACTTGTATCTGTTTATGACCCATAATATTTCTATTTTACGCTATAGCTTGAAATAGAAATATTTTATTTGGGCTTGGAAAAGAAAGGTATATCAGGAATGATATAAAAATATAGTTAAGAATATTGTGTAAAAAACAATATAAAAGTACTAGCATCATACGGCTAGTATGCTATTATTAGTGCAGGTTGAGTTTTGGGAGAGGTTTTACCTCCCCTTTCCATGCACAATAAAACATCTTTGCGAGAGTGTTTTATTGTGCTTTTGTTTGTTTTGATTTGTGTGTATACTAATTACTAAGTTACTGAAAAAAGTATTCAGAAAACTAAAACAAACATCTTAAAACCAAAAGAAAAAATGCTACAAAAATCGTTCTCGCAACGAATTAAATCTTTGTACAACCGGCAATTATTTTTAATAACCGGTGTCTTTTTATTTGTTTTGGTACCATTTATTACAGTTGTATATACATATACGCGCCCAAACCTTTCAACTGTCTCAGCCCAAGTTCCCGCCACTCTCAACTTCCAAGCTCGCCTTACCACTGGCGCTGGTGCCATCGTCCCCGATGGCACCTACAACGTAGAGTTCAAACTCTACGATGCCCTCACAGGTGGTACAAACCTCTGGACTGAAACCCGTCTCACTACAGACGCAGCTGCCTTGCGAGTTGTTGTCCGTGCCGGCTACCTCAGCGTTTACCTTGGTGACAAGACTCCGTTCGGTAGTATCAACTTCGGACAACAACTCTACCTCACCATGAACATTGGTGGTACAGCTGTAACCCCAACCTGGGACGGAGAGATGACACCACGACTACGACTCACCAGCGTTCCATATGCCTTCAACACCAACCAACTCAACGGCCGAACCAGTGACCAATTCGTCCAACTTGATCCAGGAGCTACTCCACAAACCACTAACACTACCAACAGTGCTATTGCCGTGAACCAGCAGGGGACAGGGAATATACTGCAGTTGCAGAGTAATGGTAACAACGCCCTCTTACTCCAAGCCAACGGTAACCTGACCATTGACCCGAATGCAGGCACTGATCCAACTTTCTTTATCGATGCAGTCAACAATAGGGTCGGCATCGGCACTGCCACTCCCGTAGCCCGCCTCTCGCTCGCTGGTAGCGGCTACGGTAACGGACTTGTCTTCAATAATTCACTTAGTACTGCTATTGGCCTAGAAGGCACAAATATACTATCTGTTCTCAATAGCAACACAGGAGGCTCCATACAGGTCGCAGCTCAAGACTTTTTCAGAGTCGTTACTAACAGTAGCGAACGTCTCCGTGTTACCCAAGCCGGCAACGTCGGCATCGGCACTGCCAGCCCTAATTATCCACTTCATGTTCAAAGGAACTTTACTAATACAAATAATACTCACCAGATAGTCGTAGACCCTACTTATACCTTTAATACCAACGGTGGTTACTTTAACTCGGGTATACAGTCGTACACAACGCTTGCCGGCACGGCCAATAATACTTTCAATTCATTAGGTATGTACGCAGCAATAGACAACAGAAATACTGGCACATCTGCCAATGTAATCGCCGGGGCGTTTGAGGTTTATAACTATGCAGCCAGTGGCACCATTACCAAGGCTACCGGTGTAAATGGCTTCGTTGGCAACTTTGCCGGCGGCACAATCCAGGATGCTTATGGTGTATGGGCAGGTGTAGATAATGCTTTGGGTACGATTAATAACGCCTATGGTGTTTATATAGACGGCATACAAGGCACAAATACCTGGGGTCTTTACCAAGCTGATGCTACTGCCGATAACTACTTTGCTGGCAACGTTGGCATCGGCACTGCCACCCCAGACTTCAAGCTCGACGTCCGAGGCACCACACTCCTCTCGACTGGTGGTACTGCTCCTTTCGGGACTGCTTTTAACGATCCAAGTACCGCTCTACTCCTCTATAGTGACTCTTCTTACTCTTATAATCTTATATTCGCTGACGGTTCAGCTGGCGGCTTTGTCGCCAATGATCTAACCTTCGGCTTTAAAAACCCTTCAGGTATATTCCAGGACGCATTCAGTCTCCTTCAGGAAACAAATGACTCAAATAACGTCGCCACTCGTACCTTCAGTATCTTTGACCCTGTAGCCGGCGCAAGACGCCTCAGAGTACGAGCAAATGGTAATATCGGCATTGGTGCTGGCGCCGTTACAACTACTCCAATCCCGAGTGTCCTGGCTGTTAGCGAAGGCCGGATAGGTGAATACATCACTACCCTTAGGAACACCAGTGCGACTGGTAACGGCCTATTGGTAGAAACCCAAGGTAACGCCACCACTAACTTCGCTCTTCAAGTCAGAACAAACATTGGGGGTACCCCAATCGATGCGTTTACAGTACGCAATGACGGCCGTGTTGGCACCGGCACCACCACCCCAGGAGCTCGACTACACGTACAAAACACGAGTGCTGCAACCGTTGGATCTATTATCCAGGGGGCGGCTAGTCAGACGGCAGATTTGTTGCAGATAAAAAATAGTGCTGGCGCTAATCTGGTCGTGGTGAATGCTGCTGGAAATGTAACGATTACGAACAATCTGACAGTAAATGGCTCGTTCACCCTGGGCGCTTCTGGCACCCCACTTACCCAAATGCGGGTGTATACGCCAACACTTAATCCAGGATCAGTACCAGCAAGCTCGGCTGTAGAGCAGACCTATACTGTTACTGGACTTGCAGTTGGTGATATCGTGACCATTAATAAGCCTTCGCAAACAGGCAACTGTATAATCGGGAACGTGCGAGTTAGTGCAACGGATACACTTGCAGTTACGTGGGCAAACCCAGGTGCAATTGTCGCTTGTGACCCACCTTCAGAAACGTACATAGTAATGGCAGTACGGTCATAGTAAAAGTGTCATTTGGAATATATATGTAGATACAGGGCTTTAATCTCAGGTTAAATCCTTTCACTCCACAACTGTTCATTGCGTGGATCTCTACAAATATTTCTATTTCAAGCTATAGCGTATAATAAAAATATAAATTCCGTACCTTATGAGCACGGAGGCTAACTACTACTTGAGGTTTAGGTGGGCGAATTGACGAAATAGTGCTTGTTCGTTATTTATGAACGAAGTTTCTATATAGGTAATGTACGACTCAAGCTCGTGGCTTGACGCGATCGTCTCGATGATTTCTTTGCAAGGGAAGGGGTGCAGCCATACGCTGCGCTGCAGCTGATAACAGCCTAGTTCACGGAGCTTTGAAGTCAGTGCATCTCGCCCGGCCTTGTGCTTTTCAGGTATGTCGTAGAATACGATTCGCCACTGCTTGTCCCAGCAGTCTGGTTGGTCGATTGCGAGTTCGTCAATGCTCCGCTGCGTTAGCCGCTCCCGAGCCTTGTCTGTAATCTCTAGTCCATGCTCGTAGCTTCCACTTACAAGGCCGTTGCTACGCATATAGGTTGTGAGCCTTTTAAGTTCGCGCTGCTTTCCGCGATCATCGAGTTTTGAGAAGTAATCTCTCAGCGGCTTGTCGAGTAGCTGTAGTGCATTCGGAGTAACTAGCATCGTAGCCGCCAGGCCGCCCATAGCTGCAACCCGGAGTAATCCATCAACTATAGGCGATATTTTTGTGCTTTTTGGCATTATATTTTTATTATACGCTATAGCTTGAAATAGAAATATTTTTATTGATATCTGATAGAAGGCGGTGATGTTGCAGAAATCTGAGAGGTGTTGGTATACTTTATACGAGTGCTGATGTAGATTCACTACCTATGGAGCTTCGCTGGCATAACTGATGCGTGCGTTATCGCGATTAGTACAAGTAAAAGATTTCGGTGGAACCGCCTGGGGTAATCCTTGGGCCCGAAACGCGCAATACATATCTTATTTGATATACATAAGCGCGTTTTTTATATTTATAACTACTATAAACAAAGGTTACATACCATGTCAGACAACACAGACAATTTACATGCGATGCGGCACAGCTTGGCACACATTATGGCAACTGCGGTAACGACGATTTGGCCAGAGGCCAAGCTTGGTGTAGGGCCAGTGGTAGAAAACGGTTTTTATTACGACATAGATTTGGGTGACGTGAGTATTTCGGAAGATGATTTTCCGAAGATTGAAGCCGAAATGAAGCAGATCATAAAAGCAAAGCAGGCATTTGAGAGAAGTGAAATGGCGGTTGATACAGCAATTGCCTGGGCAAAAGATTCTAACCAGCCGTATAAAGAAGAGCTACTCAATGACTTGAAGCGTGCTGGCACGACAATAGCAAAAGACTTAGATGCTCGCGAGCTCGGCACTATTACAGACGGTGATAGCCAGGTAGAGAATGTGTCTTTCTATACGAACGGTAATTTTACTGACCTGTGCCGCGGTCCGCACGTTGAGCACACTGGCAAGGTAGGGGCGTTTAAGCTCATGCGAGTGGCCGGTGCATACTGGCGCGGGAATGAAAAGAATCCACAAATGCAGCGACTCTACGGCGTTGCGTTTGAAACTCCCAAGGAGTTACGGGCACACTTAGAGATGCTAGAAGAAGCTAAAAAGCGTGACCACCGCAAACTTGGTGTAGAGTTAGATTTATTTATATTTTCTGACATGGTAGGGAGTGGGCTTCCATTGTTTACGCCACGCGGAACTGTACTTCGTGAAGAATTATCAAACTACTCTAACGAGCTCCGTGAAGTTCAAGGCTTTCAAAAAGTTTGGGTACCTCACGTTACAAAGAAAGATTTATATGAAGCCTCTGGGCATTGGGCCAAATTTGGCGATGAACTTTTCCAGGTAAAGAGCCAAGAAACAAGTGACGAGCTGGTCATGAAACCTATGAACTGCCCGCACCACACACGTATTTATGCGAGCCAACAGCGTAGCTACCGAGATCTTCCGATACGTTATCTAGAAACGACGACAGTTTACCGAGACGAAAAATCTGGCGAGCTAGGTGGTTTGAGTCGGGTACGATCAATAACACAAGATGACAGTCACGTATTTTGTCGTGATGATCAAATAAAAGAAGAAATAGACAAGCTATTGCAGGCTGCTATAGATTTGTATAGCACTGTTGATATGAAGCTGAGAGTGAGACTGTCTTATCGCGATGACAGTGATGCATATTTGGGCGCAGAAGAACTATGGGAAAGCGCGCAGAAGCAGCTGAAGCAGGCAGTAGTTTCTAATGGTATGGACTATTTTGAAGAGGCTGGCGAAGCGGCATTCTATGGACCAAAGATAGATTTCATGGCTACTGATGCAATTGGCCGAGAGCATCAAGTCGCGACAGTACAGCTAGATTTTGTACAGCCAGCTAGATTCGGGCTTGAATACACAGATGAACAAAACAATGCGATTCAACCTGTGATGATACACTGCGCGCTGCTCGGTTCAATCGAAAGGTTTTTGAGCGTATATATTGAGCATACAGCAGGGAAGTTTCCGGTATGGCTGGCACCTGAACAAGTACGGCTAATTACCGTGAACCAAGAGGAAAGTACCGTCTTGTTTGCAGAAGCTGCAAAGAAAAAGGCAAAAGAGCTAGGCTTGCGAGTAACTGCAGATAACTCAAACGAATCAGTTGGTAAAAAGATTCGGAACTCAGTGATGGATAAGGTGCCGTACACCGTGGTTATTGGCGAAAAAGAGATAGCTACAAATGAGCTTGTGCCGCGTGTGCGACCAGACCTAGAAGTCAGTACCGAGCACGACTCGATTAGTTTTGATAACTTCTTTGGGACAGTGGCAAATGAAGCCAAAGCGCGAGTCAGTAAGACCTCGCTGTAGATTATGGACGCATCGTTCAGAAATAAAGTAGAATCGCTTGTGGCTCAGATTCCAAAGGCTAGGGTAATGACATACGGTCAATTGGCAGCACTCTGTGGAAATGCGAGGGCGGCACGGATTGTTGGCGGTATTGCTCACTTCGGAGATGCGGACTTGCCTTGGCATAGAGTTGTGAACAAACAAGGTGGCCTTGCATCCGGGTACCCTGGGGGTAGACAGGCACATGCAGTACATCTTGCGAACGAAGGTATAATTGTAGATTCTAAATACAGAGTTAATATAGAAGAGCTACTGTGGTGGCCGGATAACGTATGATGAGTAACCCGACCTTACCATTAGTTGTCATTGTTGGTCCGACTTGTTCAGGCAAGTCTGCGTGTGCAATGCAAATTGCCCAAGAACATAACGGCGAGATAATTTGTGCCGATTCACGGACGGTTTACAAGTATCTTGATATTGGAACAGCCAAGCCATCGCACTTAGACCAATCAGCTGTGCCGCACCATATGATTGACTTGGTTGAACCTGACACAAATTTCAATGCATCCGAGTTTAAGCGACAAGCCGAAGCGCGTATTACTGAAATCAGAAATCGCAAAAAGCTTCCGATACTAGTTGGTGGAACCGGGTTGTATGTAGATGCAATATTGTACGACTACACATTTTCAGGACCGTCCGACCCAGAACAACGAGCAAGTTTGAGTACGATGTCTGTACCAGAACTCCAAGCCGAGATTACACGCTTGGACTTGCAGATGCCGCTTAATCAACAAAACCCAAGACATTTAATGAGGACTATTGAAACAGGTGGTGTAGCGAATACGTCTTCTGCAATACGCAGTGATGCGATTGTTTTTGGTATTACTGTTAACCGAGAGCAAATTAGGCACAACTCACAAATACGAACAGAAAAGATGATACATGACGGACTTATAGCAGAAGCCGAAGCAATGAGTGCTACATACGGATGGGACGCACCGGGACTACAAGCACCGGCTTATAAAGTTCTAAAAGAATACTCATTAGGTTCACTAAAGAACATGGAGATTGTTGATAAAATCGTATTGAAAGACGTACAACTCGCCAAAAGACAGAAAACCTGGTTCAAGCGAAATAAAAGTATTCATTGGTGTGAAAACATCGGTGAAATTGTAGATTTATTAACAATAAAGTTGAACAAATCGTAGATGTAAATAGACCCATCGTCTGCTACAATGAATACATGATTGAACAACTATTTGGATCCAAGACTCGTGTGAAGCTTTTGCAACTTTTTTACAGCAATCCAAATCGTTCATTTTACGTTCGTGAAATAACGCGGAAAATTGATGAGCAAATTAATTCAGTGAGGCGTGAGCTAGGGAACTTACTCAGCATTGGCATTATTTCATCCGAAAGTAACAATAATAAGCTTTACTACGAGGTCAACCAAAGTTATGAGTTTTATGGGCCATTAGTTACTGTCTTTGGTGGTGACGTAAACACGAGCCCTAAGGCGACAGTTGATTCGATTATGCCTTCACAGGGTCTTGCATCTGTTGGTAACGTTGAACTTGCGTTGCTAACTGGTCAGTTCACTCGAGATGATTCAAGTGGTATTGATCTGCTTGTGGTAGGCGATGTAAACCAGACTCAGCTATCTAAATACGTTGTTGAACTCGAAAGTAAGGAAAATAAAGAAATTCGGTATACTGTTATGGAGCCGAGTGAATTTATATATCGGAAACAGGTCAATGATCGATTCTTGTCGCTGGTGCTTGGTTCAAAAGTACAGGTGCTTATTGATAAGAACGGTACATTTGACGATACTGACACTACTAAAGATGATGCGGTTGACGCTGAGGAGGAAGCATAATGGATATTCAATATTACGGTGCGAATTGTATTAAAATCACGACGAAAACAGCATCAATTGTTATAGATGATAATATAGCCGATCTTGGACTAAAGTCAGTTACTAAAGATAAAGATATAGCCTTGTGTACGGGCGCACATGCAGATACTGGCGCAAGGATAACCATCGATACCCCTGGTGAGTACGAAGTTTCGGATGTATCTATCAGGGGGTTGGCTGCTCGTGCACATATAGACGAGAAGGGTCAGACAACCGCGACAATTTACCGACTCATAACGGATGATATACGTATTGCCGTCGTTGGTCACATATACCCAGAGATTAACGAAGAGCAACTTGAGGCACTTGGTACGATAGATATACTTATAGTACCAGTTGGCGGCAACGGATACACACTGGACCCAGTGGGGGCACATAAAGTTATTCGAGCGGTAGATCCTAAATTAGTTATACCGACACACTATAATGATTCAGCGATATCATACCCAGTTCCTCAGAAAGAATTCGAAGATTTTAAGGGCGAGCTTTCACTCGATGCAATTGAGCCGGTCGCCAAGTTTAAAGTGAAACCTTCTGAATTTACTGAAGCTATGCAGGTCGTTCTACTAGAAAGACAATAGGGTCGCGTACATAGCGTAAAATAAAATAACCTCTGAAATTCAGAGGTTATTTTATGTAGAAGATAGAAGCCTTAGGCTGCAATGATTCCTTTTTTCTTGAGCGTTCGTATTGCTTGAGTACTCAGTTTCATCTTGACCTTTTTTCCATCAACAACGATTGTTTTTGATTGGAGATTTGGCTTCCAGACTTTCTTGGTGTGGCGCTGAGAAAAGCTGACATTACTGCCGTATTGCTTTCCTTTACCAGTTAGTTCGCATATTTGCATAGTATATCCTTTAGATTCAGTGTCTTATTCTACGTTTTTTACTCTGTAAAGTCAACAATGCTCGCGAATCTCTTTAGTAGAGAGTAAACACAGGGTATAATTAGTTGGTATGTTTGAAGTTACACCTCTATTTATTGGCGTCGTTATCGCCTCGGTTCTGATATCGATAACCCTACACGAAGCAATGCACGCGTTTGCCGCACATTGGCTTGGTGATGATACCGCCCAGATGCAAGGGCGATTAACGTTAAACCCACTTAAGCACATCGACCCTTTTCTTACTATTGGTATGCCGGTACTTCTGTTTATTGCTGGTGCACCTCCACTAGGGGCTGCAAAACCAGTACCTTTTAATCCTGCAAGAGTTAAATATGAAGAGTTTGGTGCAGCTATCGTAGGTATTGCGGGGCCACTAACAAACCTTGTTCTTGCGCTTGTTGGTGCGTTTATGTTCCGTGTTCTTGGAGGCGCTCCGGAAATTTTCTTGCAAACGCTCGTATTGTTTATTGTGGTCAATATCAGCTTCTTTGTATTTAATATGATTCCATTCCCACCACTCGACGGGTCGCGTGTATTGTATGCCTTTGCACCCGAGCCGCTGCAGCGCGTTATGGCGCAGATAGAATCTTTTGGTCTTATGGGTTTTGTGGTCTTTTTCTTCCTCTTTTACCAGTACATCGCTTCGTTTGTAGGAGGTATTATCCAGTCTGTCCTGAGGGTTCTTCTAGGCATTTAAGCTGGTACTAAGTCCAGCGTGAGTTTGATTCGTATAGTATAATGAGCAAGCGCTGGACGCGAAAGTTAGCTTAATGATAATCTGAATAATTATCATTCGGGAGATCAATATCCGTGTAAGACTGCGGTCTTATCGTGAGAACACCCACCTGGGATTACTTGCCAGGTTGTCATGCTAGCTGTCCAGCGCAACAAAAAAACGACTAGATTCAGTCGTTTTTTTCATATTTTGGTCAGGGTGAGAGGACTTTTCTTGTAGTGCTCGTTCAAGAGCTAAGTCATTTCACTCGGCCAAGCACGGAAAACTTAAATAGCCACTGGCTATTTTCGCCTATAGGTTCAAATCTAAACTAAAAAAATCTCTAACACCCCGCTGAAGCGGAGTCTCAGAGATTGGTCAGGGTGAGAGGACTTGAACCTCCGCTCTCACGACCCCCAGCCGTGCGCTTTACCAACTAAGCTACACCCTGACAACACAAACCAGTATAACGTATTTTGTATAAACGATAAGATTTGAAGTTGATCTCTGTTACACTAGTCTTATGTGGAAGAAAACAAACAATCAACTATATAAAAAATTTGTATTTAAAGATTTTGAGCAGGCATTTGCATTTATGCAAGCTGTGGCGCAGATTGCAGAGCAGCGAAAGCATCATCCAAGATGGCAGAACGAATGGAATGTCGTTGAAATATGGCTACAAACACATGACGTTGAAGACGTTACAGATAAAGACAACGCGCTTGCGAAAGCAATTGACGAGTTAATTGAACCATCGAAAGATGAATCGGCTAACGAACAACAGTCAGAAGTGGATGTAAAATTATTTACTGATGGTGGTTCAAGGGGTAATCCAGGGCCTTCTGCGCTTGGGTACGTCGTACTTTCTATGCAAGATGAAGTGATAGTAAGACATGGCGTCTACCTTGGCGTAACTACGAATAATCAAGCAGAGTATCAATCCCTAAAGTATGGTTTACAACACGCGCTGAAGATTGGTGCAAAAAATATTTCGGTGTATATGGATAGCATGCTCGTGGTCAACCAAATGAAGGGTATATTCAAGGTTAAAAATCGTGATCTTTGGCCAATCCACGAAGCAATAAAAGAAATTGCCGCAAAATTCCAAACAGTAACGTATACACACGTACCAAGAGAGCTTAACAAGCTTGCTGATGCCGAGGTGAATAAAGTGCTCGATGCAGAAAAAAGTACATAAAGGAGCCCATCGCGGTGTATAATTGGTGTTGTCAGGTTATTGGCTAGTCGCTTGCCGTAATAGGTGAGAGGAAAGTCCGGGCAGCGCAGGGAAAGACAGTCGCTAACGGCGACCAGGGGCAACCCTAGGGAAAGTGCCACAGAAACGAAACTGCCAGAATTTATTTTGGTAAGGGTGAAACGAGTGGGGTAAGAGCCCACAGCCTGTATTGGTGACAATATGGGGAGGTAAACCCTGTCTGCTGCAAGGAGATGTGCTTGCATACGGTTTCCCGCCGCGAGTGCATCATAAAATCCGCTTGAATCTGCGAGCAATCGTAGAACAAGATAGATGATTAGCTAAAACAGAACCCGGCTTACGGATAATCTGACACATAAAAAAACCTTCTCTAGACTGAGAAGGTTTTTTTGTAACAAGATTTATTTTTCAGTAGCTTTGACGACTGCTGAAAATGCTGATGGCTCGTTTACGGCAAGTTCACTCATGATCTTACGGTCAATCATGATACCGGCAGTCTTCATAGCAGCAATAAGTTTACTGTAAGTGGTGCCGTTTAGGCGAGCTGCTGCATTGATACGTGTATTCCAGAGTGCTCTGAATGTTCGCTTGCGGTTACGGCGATCTCTGTACGCATATACGAGTGACTTTGTAACTGCTTGTTTCCCACGCTTATAGCTTGAACGGTTTGACTTGGTCATACCCTTTGTGGCTTGCCTGATCTTCTTGTGTTTTTGGTGCGTTGCTACACCGCGCTTAACTCTCATATTATTTTGCTCCGAGTCTCAATTTAATGTTCTTTGCAGATTTACCAGTAACGGTAGTAGCAGTGTTGATGCGTCGCTTTCGAGCAGCACTCTTCTTCTCTAGAAGGTGATTACCCATTGCTCGGCCGTGAATCACTTTTCCGTTCTTGGTTATCTTGACACGGTCTTTTGTACCGCTATGCGTCTTTAGCTTTGGCATGTTGATTGCTCCTTATGACAAAATTTAACTGTTTACCTGATAGTTGTGGTTGTTGATCGACTAAAATGGTTTCACCAAAGCCCTGGATTACTTTGTCTGCTAATTTAAAGCCGAGATCTTTATGTGCCATTTCACGTCCCCGGTAAAAGACGGTGATCTTCACTTTATGTCCAGTTTCGAGAAAATCTGTGACTTTCTTAAGCTTTACACCAAGGTCATGATCGCTAATCTTCATCCCGAAACGCATTTGTTTCACTTCCAATGCTTTCGCGTTCTTCTTGTTTTTCTGAAGTTGCTTTGTGCGTTGGTAGTTGTACTTACCCCAATCGACAATTTTGACGACTGGAGGATTGGCACCGGGAGATATTTCAACTAAATCCAGCTCACGGCTCTGGGCCATGCTGAGCGCTTCGTTGCGGGTCATAACACCGAGCTGTTCACCTTCGTCATCAATGACGCGTACATTTGCTGCCCGAATTGCTTCATTCAGGCGTATTTTCTTGTCGATGGAATGACTCCTTTACGAAACGTTAGCTGATTCGACACATTGTAACAGATTACTGAACAGGGGTCAATAAAATTTCAGCTAAAAGTCTACTCTTTGTGACTGTCGTCTATATTGTAGCGCCTCACTAATGTGTGCAGTCGATACGATAGGACTTTCTTCAAGATCAGCTATTGTTTGTGCAACCTTGATAGCTCGCATATAACTTCGTGCCGATATACCTAAGCGTTCGGCGGCTTGATCGAGAAGGGTTTTAGCATCTGGGTTGATTTTTAGTGCTTTGATGTCTTTGTTTGTGATTGTTGCGTTGCTTTTTAGGGGGTCACCATAGCGTTTCGATTGAATTGCTCGAGCATTTTCTACGCGCTTTCGTATTGTCTGGCTAGATTCAGCTGAGTTTTTACCGAGAAGGGAGCTGTGCTTTACTTCCTCGACGTCAACGTACAAATCAATCCTGTCGATGACAGGACCCGATATCTTCTTTTGGTATTTCTGTACCTGGAACGGCAGGCAAGAGCATTCTTTTTGGCTGCCATAATAACCACATGGACACGGATTACTCGTTGCAACCAGTATGAAGTTAGCAGGGAACGTTAATGTGTCTTTTGATCGAGCAACTGTGATAACTCTATCTTCTAATGGCTGGCGTAAGGCTTCAATGGTGCTCCGGTTAAACTCAGGAAATTCGTCGAAAAATAACACCCCTCTGTGGCTCAGGCTTATTTCGCCTGGTCTTGGATTCTGGCCACCACCAATGATAGAGGTGCTGCTTGCAGTGTGGTGGGGTGCTCTGAATGGGCGTTCATATATAATCTTGTCATACTCTCTGCTTGCAAGACTGTGCAAGTGCGTTACTTCGAGTACTTCTTCAAGAGCCATTGGAGGAATAACACCCGCAAAAGCCTTTGCAAGCATACTTTTTCCAGCCCCAGGAGGGCCGTTGAGCATGATGTTGTGCATACCCGCTGCAGCTATTTCCATTGCTCGTTTTGCTCTTTCTTGTCCTATGACTTCAGAAAAATCATGGAGGCCTTCGGCTTGCTCGGTTTGGTTAAGTATTCCCGATCCTGTGTGAATTGGCGATATTTCTTGTGTGTTTGTAAGGTGGAGGTATAGTTCTTTTAGTGCTTGAACAGGGTATATCGTGATATTAGGGATAAGTCTTGCTTGCGGCAAGTTTGCTTTTGGAATATAAAAAGAGCTATAACCAAGTTCACGCGCGCGGAGCAATCTCCCGATTATTCCTCGTATTGGCCTGACTGATCCATCGAGCCCGAGTTCTCCTAGTACCAGTGAGTCTGAGAGCCTATCACCTGGTACCTGGCTGCTTGCGCTTAGTATGGAGAGTGCAATTGCAACATCAAAGCTAGATCCATCTTTAGGTACATCACCAGGAGCGAGGTTAATAGTAATCCGTTTTTTAGGTAATATTATTTCGGAGTTTGTGAAAGCACTGCGAACTCGCTCTTTCGCTTCGTCAATGGACTTACTCGCAATGCCTACAATAAGAATACTGGGCAAGCCATTTGATATATGGCACTCAACATCAATGATTAACCCTTGATTACCAGAATCCATGATGGTCTTAACGTAAGTCATTTAATGAAGAGTATAAAGTATATCAACGGCTAATAATACAAAATAAATAACCGCCCCTGGTTGCTACTATGGGCGGTTATTTCGGCGTTTTTTGATTTGGAGAATCTTTGTTGTTTGTCATTTTTTTATGGAACAACGGCTTGCGAGAAGCCGTTGTTACAAAGTGTCTTTTTTGTTTTTGAGCACTTTTTTTATTCAGTGCTATTTGTATCTTAAATGACCACTTATCCACTGTCAACAACGATTATGTTTAATGTTGGTAGATACCTGTGTATAAGTACGCCCGTAAGACTGGTTTATAGGTGGTTGACCTGCTGTTGTGCTAGTTATACCAATATTAAATTACACAACAACCTACAAAAGACTAGTATTGTGTAGGAATTTACTGCGGATGCAATAGCTTTAAACTACGACCTTGTGCATACCAAGTGCTTAAATCAATGGTGCTAGCTAAAAAACTTGAGATTTAGACGGTAGCTACAAGTTTACGTCATGCATGAAGCGTACGGGTGGTAGCTTTTCCTAGGGTCTATAGAAGTGTGTGATTCTCATGATGTCCGTTTAATTTATAGCTACACGGTTTTACGTACGAGATTCAGGGCAAAAAATTATGGTAATTGTACATGAATGATTAGAGGCATCAGGACCAACATTTAGCGTCTAAATCAGAAATATAAAATTCCTTAAGCTAAATCAATAAGGACGAATGCCATCGTTAAAATCCAGAAATAGACCGTGAAATAGCGTACATAATAGCTTATGTGGTATGTTTTTTCTGACAAGAATATTGAACAAAGCTTAAAGTCAAAACAGAGAGTTTGAGGCGAATATCATGGTCTCATTACTGCAAAAAAAGAGTGTATAAATTAATAAACTAAAATAATATTTACAACATTATATTATAAATTAATTAAGAGTACATATTAGTTTATATCTATAATGTAGTTATTATAACAATATAAAAGCCTTGACACGATTAAGCATAAATAGTATACTGCTGTTAGTAAATTGAAACAAAAATTTACAAAAACGACGGATTAATTCCGATAACGCTCTCATTATGAGAGCGGTCAGTCAAGCCTAAGACGGTAAGCGCTAAACAGTAATTTACAATGCGGATTTACCGTCTCGGCTCCAAAGCATTTTTACCGACTACTCAGTGCCTGAATTGGTATTGAGTAGTTTTATTTTTTGAAGGGTATACTACATACATAATGAATAAAGACTTACGCAAGATAGCTTTATATGCTTTGACATACGCCTCACTGCCTTTATTTTTGATGCTTACAAGTCCACGTGATTTACCGATTGTGGCGCTACTCGTTCCTTTTTTGTTATTTTTTATAATTCTATTCTTTACATTCACGATACTTATTCGTGTTTTTTCATCTGGTGTAACAGTACGAAAAAGACGTATTACTGCCGGAGCAATGGCGATGTTCCCGGTACTGCTATTGTTACTTCAGTCAATAGGTCAGCTTAGTTTACGTGATGTGACTATTGTGATTGCATTGATGACTATCATTGTCTTCTACGTAATGAGGTCGGATATCGTCAGGTAAGTGGTGTTACGAAAAGACTTCAACTGGTATACTTGAGATAACTATTATGGATAATCAATCACCAGAACTACCTCCGCTTGCTCCACAGAATCAGCTAAACCAAGAAATGGTTTCACCTGTGCAGCAAAGCTATGGTGAGGCACAATCATCACGGGCTTTAGAAACGAACAGTCAGGGACCAGTAGCGCAAAATCCTCAGCCTGCTGTTATGCCCAACCCTCAACCCGGCTCTCCACACCAATCGCAGCCCACACACGATCCGTCGCTCTACACTCAGCATGGCAATCCAGCTATCGCCGACGACGCCGACTTGATAGAAAAAGAGTGGATAGTAAAAGCCAAGAGTATCGTAGAGCACACAAGAGGTGACCCCTATACTCGAAACCGAGAGATGAACAAAGTAAAAGTCGATTACTTAAAGAAAAGATACAATAAAGATATTAAGATAACCGAATAAACTATGTCTACAATCCTAACTATATTTGTTTCGTTCCTTGTAGTACTCAGTATCGGTGGGCCAATTGCGTATATTCAGATGAGACGGATATTCCGAGAACAAAAGAATATTGAACGTGGCCTTAAAATGGTGCCGTTACTTATACAACTCCCACCTTCTAGCGATGATACCGATGGTGGTGGCAGGGACGCACGAGATGTTGTCGATGAAAACATATCTAAGGCGCAGATTCTCTACAATATCATCAATAGCACAGTTCAAAAGGGCCTTAAGAGCCAGTTTTATGGCCAAAGACACTTTAGTTTTGAGATAGTTGGATACAACGGCTTTGTGAAGTTTTACGCATCTGTGCCTGTCTCACTTGTAGACGTTGTGCAGCAAGCAATTGTGAGTGCGTACCCATCGGCGCGACTCGAAGAGGTAGCTGAACACAATATATTTAGCCCCGTAGGGAAAATCACTGGTACAACTGGAGGGGAGCTGACACTCAAGGAGAACTACGCGTACCCAATTGCCACATACCAAGATCTGAAAAGAGATGCGATGCAATCTCTTTTGAATGCACTCTCTACTCTCGATAAAGAAGATGGGGTCGGGATTCAGATTCTGATGCGACCCGCAAACTCAGGGTGGCGCAAGAATGCAACAAGCTATGCGAGTAAAAAGCGCAAAGGAAAAGACGGCAAGGGTGGTCTAGCACTTGGTCAATGGACGAAAGACCTTGCTATGGCCGCTGTGAAGCCTCCCGAAGACAAGGGTAGTGGCGGATCACAGGATAAGCCGCCACTCTCTAGCCTAGATCAAGCGATTGTCGATTCTATAGATGAAAAAACGCGTCACCCTGGCTTTGAGACGCTTATTCGGGTTGTTGTGTCTTCAAACATATCTCAGCGGTCACAAGCGATTCTTAGTAACGTTGTGGCAAGTTTTGCTTTATATGATGCACCAGGAAGGAATGGCTTCAAGTTTACGCCAGCCAGAGACATGGAAAAGTTCTCGACTGCGTATATTATGCGTCTATTTCCCCAGGAAATGAACCAGAGCATATTAAATTCAGTTGAGCTTGCAACACTATTTCATTTTCCTGATCAGAAAAATATTCCTACCTCACAATTAGAGCGTCAAGCAAGTAAGCAGGTTGACGGTCCCCGTAATATGCCTGAGGATGGACTGCTTCTTGGGTACAACGTTTTCCGTGGTGTCAAAAAGCCTGTTCGTCTAGCCCTAGAGGACCGCCAGCGCCACATGTATGTTGTTGGTCAAACCGGTACAGGTAAGTCGACGTTCTTAGAAAACCTCGCGTTGCAAGATATGCTAAACGGCGATGGTTTTGCCTATGTCGATCCACACGGTGACACCGCAGAAAAGCTCATGTCGCTTGTGCCAAGGGAGCGGGTGGAGGACGTCGTATATTTTTGTCCATCCGATATGGACTACCCCTTAGGGTTGAACATGTTCGAATTTCACACACCAGAGCAAAAAGACTTCTTGATTCAAGAATCGCTCAACATGCTTTACAAGTTGTATGACCCGCAAAAGCAAGGAATCATAGGTCCACGGTTTGAGCGTATTTTTACAAACTGCGCGCTATTGCTCATGGCAGACCCAGCCGGCGGTACATTTGTTGATGTACCAAAGCTACTTATTGATCCTGAGTTTATGAAAGCAAAGTTGAAGTATGTGAATGACCAAAATGTACTCGACTTTTGGACGAAAGAGTGGCCAAATTCACAACGTTCTAACGAGGCTGGAGAAGTGATAAGTTGGGTCGTAAGTAAGTTTGGTGCATTTTTGAGTAATGAAATGATGCGAAATATTATTGGCCAAACAAAGAGCTCGTTTAACTTACGTGACATTATGGATAACAAGAAGATATTGATTGTTAATTTGAGTAAAGGTAAGACCGGCGACCTTAACTCTAAGCTTCTTGGTATGATTTTTGTCATGAAATTTCAGGCTGCTGCAATGAGCCGTGCGAACATACCTGAGTCTGAGCGTGTGCAATTTTGTTTGTATGTTGATGAGTTCCAGAACTTTTCTACCGATTCATTTGCAACAATTATGTCTGAAGCCCGTAAATATCGCTTGAATCTCATTGTTGCGAACCAGTTTACGACACAGCTCTCAGAAGAGATACGTGATGCTGTCGTGGGTAACGTCGGTACGATTATTGCATTTCGTATTGGGCAGAATGATGTTGAATTATTGTCCCGATACTTTCAGCCACTCTTTTCGGGTGATGACTTATTAAGAATCCCAAACTTTAATGCAATTGTTCGGACATTAATTTCAGGTGTGCCTACTCAGTCATTTAGTATGTCTGCATTGATACCACTGGGTACTCCTAACGAGAATATACTCCAGGCACTGAAGCAGTTATCTGCGGCTAAATTTGGGAGACCCAAAAAGACTGTCGAAGCTGAAATATTTGAGAGGCTTGCAACCAAAGAGCCTGCGAAGCCTGCAGGTGCAAATCCATTCGGGGCTGGACCTTCTAGGCCTCTACCTCCACAAACACGTTCTACGGGTGCTCCGGGCGCGTCTGGTGGCTCATCATTTCTTGATGAGTGGCTTTCGAAGCGGAAACAGTCGGGCGCCGCGAAACCATCTGTTCCGTCTGGAGCGCCCCAGGCTGCTCAAGGTCTACCTGCCACCAAGTCCGCCACACAACCCGTCAATAATCAGCCCTTCACTCCAGCCCCTCAATCTACAAAGCCACTTGTTGCATCGCCTGCACAAACTCAAAAGATAGATGACGATACGATACATATAGATAAAGATGGCACACTACACCTTAATAACCGAAGGTAACGTGTAGGCTCTATTTGCGGCGTAGAGATTTTATGAGTATCTCTGCACATAAACCACCAAAATAACCTATAAATACCAGTGCAATGAAACTTGTGTAGTTGTAGACGTATCCGTACTGTCTAGACAAGTAAAGAAGTACAAAGCTACCAACAAATGCACATACACCGGCACCAAGAATACCCGATGCTCGAGACACTGTTTTGGCTGCCGCATTACTGATTGACTCGACTTGAGGCTGATGAGCTATTTTACTGAGTGTGCGCTCTGGAGCTGATAGACGAGATTGTACTCGTTTTACCGTATCTTCATATGTTTTTGCTTTGTGCGCTCGATGTTCGGAAAAGTGTGTTGGATTGGAATCCGGCTCCTTGTCATTACTCGTGAGTTCAGCAGAAGTGACTGCTACTTCTTTCGCATTAGCTTCAAGTGACTCAACATCGGCCTTTTCAGCGGGACTTGCCGCTTCAAGTGCTTCACGGCGAAGTGCTTCAATGCGCTCGCTCGCTTCTTTACCTGCGTCTTCTAAATGAAACTTTTGTTCGTGGCCTGTGTTGAGTTTCTCTGACATATTAGTATGATCCAGACGTCGTATAATCGTGTTTTACAATATCGAGTTCTTTGGCGTAGAGACGGCTTCTTGCAAAGAAATATCCTGCAGTCATGGTAAATGCAACTGCGAACAATGTACTACTCGTGGGGCCAGTATTTGGGAGTACTTGCACGACTTGCTCGGTAGTTTTGGCGATTGATCCTGGCAGTGTGATGTTCGTGCTGTTTCCGTACACATTTGTCATAACGAGATCGTATGTTCCGGGGTTTGATGCCGGTATTGGTGTTTGAGGAATGGGGTCTTTTACTCTCACGGTAATTGTTTTGTTTATGGACCTGCCAGGGTTGATTGTGACGGGTCGCCAGCGAACAATATTGTCTTCGCCAAGAGTACCACCATGTAGGTTTACAACATCTGCGTATTCTAAGACGTCTGCGAGTGGTTCCTCGATAACATAGTCGGAAACTGCGATTTTACCATCATTTGCCGTACGTAATGTGTAGATTATGACGTCATTCGCGTTAGCCATTGTGCCGTTTGCATCGTCAATGTTCTGGGTACGGTTTCGTACTGTCTTACTGAGGGCAATACAGGCGATTGTGTCTGTATCATCATTTGATTCAGCGCATGGCTTGCATTCTTCTGGGCTGCTTTGCACACCGCGAATGAGTGGGCACACGTCGCATTCACTTAGAGTCAGTTGGATACCTTCAACGTCAGGGCATCTGTCAACCGGCTCGGGCGTTTCTGGAGGGGTTTCTTGAGGCGCTTCAGTTGGTGGTATACCTTCAATTGACACAGTGGTTACACAGGTGAGCGTGTTCGGTCGATATGACCTGTCTGGCTGTCGTATTTCAGCAGAAATTGATGCACGAATTGTGTAGGTACCGGGCTCATCATAGGTGTGTGTGACTGATACTGTACGCCTGGATGTATTCACGGTTCTACTCTCGCCGTCACCAAATGTGAACGTGTAGCTTTTCACTCGGTAAAAATCACCACTGGTTACGGCCTGGAAGCGATATCGAAGCCTCTGGATTCTCGTTGGATCAAGTCGTTCGCATAGTGCTGAACCTGCCTGAAGAGGGCGAGGATCTGGTGTCGGTGCTGGTGTCGGCGTTGGAGTGGGAGCGGGAGGCGGAGTCTCAACGATTGTTAAGTTACCGCAGTTATACAAGATGATAAATGGCATACCATTAGCGGTACGACCTACAAGCGACTGATATGTAGAGAACGGTCCACTATCCCAGGCCCACAGATATCGCTGATAATAGGTTTTTCCTTGAATGGTAACTGGTCTTTCTCCCGCTTTCCCGAAGGGTAATCGGCCCATAGAGAGTAGCTTACGGTCATAATCGGTTGAACGGACATTTTGCGTGTTTGCTCTCGCAACATCATCACAAGTTATCCCGTAATGTTCAAGAATTGTCCGAAATTCATGATTATTGGAAGCACAATGGCTGTTGGCTTGAGAATGTGAGCTAAAACCGCCGGGGATAATGTCGTTCGGTGAAGCAGCTAGACTCGACTCGGGCCGGCTCAGCCCAGCAAATACCTGAACAACCATTGCAAGAGCCACAAACACAAGGCCAAGCCGTCTCAGCTTTTCTTCGGCGTGAATTCGACTCGCATAAAAAGAAACTTGCCCAATAAGACTGGGATTGTAGGGTAGATTACTCAGTAACTTTTTGTACATGTAACTTTTTCGTTTATTTTTATTATGCTTATCTTTATTCAACCATAAAGTTATGTGTTCACGCAAGCTGATATGCATTGATGAGGGTGGATAAATCAGCTATAATGAATTTTAGATTATTCTAACTAAGTTTCTGGAGAGGGTTTTTTGCAGTGGCGAAACAAAAAGAATATGATTCACAGCAGATTCAAGTATTAGAGGGCCTTGAGCCAGTACGTAAGCGTCCGGGGATGTATATTGGCGGTACGGGGAGAGACGGTCTTCACCATCTTATTAAAGAAATTGCCGATAACTCAGTTGACGAGGCTATTGCAGGGCACGCTACAGACCTATGGGTAACGATGCTTGCAGATGGCGGAATATCTATTCGTGATAATGGCCGAGGCATACCTGTCGACAAAATGGAGAAAACAGGGAAGAGTGCTCTTGAAACTGTCTTGACGGTTCTTCACGCTGGTGGCAAATTTGGTGGTGGCGGGTATAAGGTTTCTTCAGGTCTCCATGGGGTTGGTATAAGTGTTGTGAACGCGCTTTCGAAGCGATTGGTCGCCGAGGTCCATAAGAATGGATACATCTACACACAAGAATATGAAACTGGAGTCCCACTTACAGATATCAAAAAAGGCGGTAAGACTGATCTCAGTGGAACGACTATTACATTCTATCCTGATGAAACGATCTTCAAAGAGTCTGTTGAACTTGAATATTCTTGGGTTGTCGATTACTTACGACACCAATCGTACCTCACAAGAGGGCTCAGGTCTCATATCACTGATGAACGAACCGGCCAAAGATACGGTTTCTTTTTTGAGGGTGGTATTCAGTCGTACGTTAAGCACCTCAACCTCGGTAAAGACGTTATTGATGATGATGTTTTTTACGTCGACAAAGTCGTTGATGATGTCCAGGTTGAAGTTGCATTGCAGTATGCAGAAAGCTACACAGAAACGGTAAAAGCATTTGCAAACAACGTATACAACCCAGATGGCGGTACGCACCTCACTGGTTTTCGCTCCGCACTTACAAGGATTGTGAACGATTACGCCCGCAAGAATGGTCTCCTTAAGGAAAAAGAAGAGAATCTTACCGGTGAAGACACACGAGAAGGATTAACAGCTGTCATATTGGTGAAGATTCCTGACCCTCAATTTGAAGGACAAACAAAGAATAAACTCGGTAATCCTGAGGTTCGTGCATATGTTGAGCAAGTACTTGCAGAATACTTGAACTACTACCTTGAAGAGCACCCCGGAATAGCTCGTAAGGTCGTCGGTAAGGCACTACTAGCTGCCCGTGCACGAAAAGCTGCTCGTGCTGCCCGTGATAACATCATACGAAAGGGTGCATTAGAGGGTGCTGGTCTTCCTGGTAAGCTTTCAGACTGCGCAACAAAGGATCGAACGCAAGCTGAACTGTTTATCGTAGAGGGTAACTCTGCTGGAGGCTCAGCAAAAGATGGGCGCAATAGTCAGTTTCAGGCTATTTTGCCGCTTAGAGGCAAAGTACTTAATGTAGAGCGAGCACGCTTGGATAAAATGCTTGGTAATACAGAGATTACCAATCTTATTAAAGCTATGGGTGTAGGGATTGGTGAACAGTTCGATATGACTGGGCTTCGATATGACCGGATTATCATCATGACTGACGCAGATGTTGATGGTTCGCATATTCGCACACTATTGATGACCCTATTCTTTAGACATATGAGAGAAGTTATTGATGGCGGCCATCTATACGCCGCACAGCCGCCGTTATTTGCAGTTAACCAAGGCAAAAAGAAGCAATATGCATTTTCCGAAGAGGAGTTAACTGAAATAATTGAAAAGCTGATTGCTGATCGAAAAGCTAAGGGCATGACAATTGATCCGACGGCAGACCGAATCAAGCAGGCAGGCGTGTCAGTCTCAAGGTATAAGGGACTCGGCGAGATGGACGCTGATCAATTGTGGGAAACAACGATGGACCCAGAAAACCGTGTTCTTGTGCAGGTAAAAGTTGAAGATGGTGAAAAAGCCGACGCAATATTTAATAAGCTTATGGGTACAGAAGTTGAGTTGCGCAAAAACTTTATTCAGACACATGCAAAATTCGTAAAGGATTTGGATATATAATATGGATGATAAAAATACAACACAAGACGACAAACAACAGATCGTAAATCCGGCCAACGCGTCTAAAACAACGATTTATCGTAGTGTCGAAAATGAAATGGAGACAAGCTACCTCCAGTACTCTATGAGTGTTATCGTAGCCCGAGCACTTCCTGATGTACGTGATGGAATGAAGCCAGTGCACCGAAGAATTTTGTACGTTATGGATAAGAGCGGCTTGCGCTCAACTGGTAAGCACACGAAAAGTGCACAGATAGTCGGTGAAGTTATGGGTAAGTACCACCCTCATGGTGATACCGCAATTTACGATTCAATGGTTCGTTTGGCGCAACCATTTTCTACTCGATACAAGCTTGTAGACGGGCAGGGTAACTTTGGTTCAATGGATGGGGACCCAGCTGCTGCGTATCGATATACCGAAGCACGTATGACACGTGCGTCCGAGGCGCTACTTGAAGACATCGATAAAGACACTGTTCCGTACAGGGACAACTTCGATGGCTCGCTTCAAGAGCCAGAAGTACTACCTGCAAAGCTCCCTAACTTGCTGCTTAACGGACAAATGGGTATCGCAGTCGGTATGGCGACGAATATCCCACCACATAATTTAAACGAACTTGTTGACGCATCAATTGCCCAAATTGACAATCCAGAGATCCATGTCGATGAGTTGATGGAGCATATCAAAGGACCTGACTTTCCGACTGGTGGCATAATTTACGGTAGGGAATCAATCAAAGCCGCTTTTAGTACCGGTAGGGGTGGAGTCGTGGTGCGTGGTGTTGCCAATGTCGAGGAAAACGGCAAGAAGCAACGCATTGTCATTACAGAAATTCCATTTCAGGTTAACAAAGCTGGTCTTGTTGAAAAAATTGCGGCACTGGTGCATGAGAAGAAGCTGAATGGTATTTCATATATTGGTGACGAGAGCTCGAGAGGGTCTGTTCGTGTCGTCATTGACTTAAAGAAAGATGCCTACCCTAAGAAGCTTCTCAATCAGTTATACAAATTAACTCCATTACAAACAACGTTCCACTACAACATGTTGGCACTTATAGATGGTATTCAGCCACGTGTGCTTGGGCTTAAAGACATTATTGCTGAGTACATCAAGCACCGTCAGAACGTCGTACGACGACGAACGGAATACGAGCTTAGGAAAGCCAAGGAACGGGCACACATCTTAGAAGGACTCAAGATTGCGCTTGATCACATTGATGAAGTTATCGCGACTATTCGTGCATCCCAAACAACCGACGAGGCACAAACCAACCTTATTGCGAAGTTTAATCTTTCTGAAATTCAAGCTAAAGCAATCCTTGCTATGCAACTAAGAACACTCGCAGGACTAGAGCGTCAGCGTATTGAAGACGAGCTTGCCGAGCTACTTAAAACAATTGCAGGACTTGAAGCTATATTGGCCGATGTCCAGAAAATTCTCGATATCATCAAAGAAGAACTGCTCGATATGAAAAAACAGTTTGGTGACGATCGCCGAACACAGGTTGTGCCTCAGGAGTTAGGAAAGCTGGGTGATGAAGATTTAATTCCTGATGAGCAGGTGGCAGTCACGCTTACGAGTGCGAACTACATCAAGCGAAGTCCACTTGCAGAATATAAGCGTCAAGGGCGCGGTGGTAAGGGCCGGAGAGGTATGACCACTCGTGAGGAAGACGTCATTGAACATGTTGTAAATGCGAGTACGCATGATTACCTGCTGTTCTTCACAAACAGAGGTAGAGTATTCAGATTGAAAACATATGAGATCCCTGCAACTAACTTAAACGCAAAAGGCGTTGCCATAGTGAACTTATTGCAGCTACAACCTGAAGAGATTGTGAGCTCAGTAATTGCCATCAACAAGACACTGGCAGGCAACCTACTTATGTGTACCGTTCGAGGTGTCGTCAAGAAAACGCCATTTGAACAGTACAAGAACGTTCGTCAGAGCGGCTTGATTGCCATAAACCTTGATGAGGGTGACGAGCTGAAGTGGATCCGGCCGACAACCGGTAATAATGAGGTTGTTATTTCAACACAAGCAGGTCAGGCGATTCGCTTCCACGAAAAAGACGCACGCCCTATGGGCCGTGTATCACGTGGAGTAAGAGGCATTAGACTCCGTGCTGGGGATGAAGTTATCGGCATGGACATCGTCGAAGAAGGTAGCAGTATATTCGTCATAAGTGAACAGGGCTATGGTAAACGAACGAAGATAGCTCAGTTTACAGCACATGCTCGAGGTGGCGTGGGTATACGGTCTGCAGTTGTGAATACGAAAACCGGTAAGCTTGTAGGTGTGAAAGCCTTGTCTGGTGATGATACACAAGAGGTCATAATAATATCCCAAAACGGCCAAACAATCCGCTTGGGTATCAAAGATATCCCTCAATTAGGTCGTGCAACACAAGGTGTGCGTATCATGCGTCTCGGTGATGATGATAGAGTCGTATCACTGGCTATGGTAGAGAAATCCGTGGTTGAGGAAGACGACGAATAACAGAATTAACAGATTACCCTGCACATATTTGTTGTAAATTTGTAATCGTCAAAAAAATATCTTGACAGTACAACCGCAACAGATGTACTATTGTACGAGTCTTTTGGAGTTATATTAAACTGTCTTCAAATTACTATGAACGTTAAAAACTTACATAGTGCAAATCAACGTCAGTTCATTTTTGAATTGTTTTTAAATTAAGTCAGTGTGGTCTTCGGATCACATGTTCGACTGAAGCTAATGATAGATTCTTTTTTTTGAAGAGTTTGATCCTGGCTCAGGATGAACGCTGGCGGCGTGCCTAATACATGCAAGTCGAGCGGTAAGGCTCTGCACTTAGTATTTGACCAGCATAAGTTCACATTAATCTGTGAATACTATCTGAGAATATCGGCTCTAGGCTAGAGCATATATGTCGAATGTTAAGTGTAGAGTACACGAGCGGCGGACGGCTGAGTAACGCGTAGGAACGTACCCCAAAGTGAGGGATAAGCACCAGAAATGGTGTCTAATACCGCATGTGATCTTCGGATTAAAGCTTTATGCGCTTTGGGAGCGGCCTGCGTCTGATTAGTTTGTTGGTGAGGTAAAGGCTCACCAAGACTACGATCAGTAGCTGGTCTGAGAGGATGATCAGCCAGACTGGGACTGAGAACGGCCCAGACTCCTACGGGAGGCAGCAGTAGGGAATTTTCCACAATGGGCGAAAGCCTGATGGAGCAACGCCGCGTGCAGGATGAA
>JBGTLD010000027.1:0-23605 GCA_041744275.1 Saccharimonadales bacterium (SeqCode)
TTCGTGAACTTTTTTGTCGGGGGATTCTTCCAAATCACCGTCAACTTCGACCCAACCGGTGGCACAGACAACAAGACGAGTAATGGTGATGATGACGCCTTCCTGACGAAGATCAACGCCGATGGCAGTTACGGCTACACCTACACGTTTGGTGGTACTGGTAGCGATAGAGCATCCGCCCTCGCCACTGACAGCTCTGGGAATGTGTTTGTCGCGGGAAGGTTTCGTAACACCGTCAATTTTGACCCAACTGGTGGCACTGACAACAAGATGAGTAATGGGAGTGATGACGCTTTCCTGACCAAGATCAACGCCAACGGTAGCTATGGTTATACCTACACGTTTGGTGGTACTGGTTTTGATGTAGCACTCGCCCTCGCCACCGACAGCTCTGGGAACGTGTTTGTCGCAGGATACTTCCAAAACACCGTCAACTTCGACCCAACCGGTGGTACAGACAACAAGACAAGTAATGGTGGTGCTGACGCGTTCCTGACCAAGATCAACGCCAATGGCAGCTACGACTACACCTACACGTTTGGCGGTACTGGTAATGATTTTGCAAGCGCCCTCGCCACTGACAGTTCCGGCAATGTCTATGTCGCTGGATACTTCCAAAACACCGTCAACTTCGACCCAACTGGTGGGACGGACAACAAGACGAGCAATGGTAGTTTTGACGCCTTCCTCACCAAGTTCAACGCACCTCCACCTCCCGCTGGCTTCCTGCCTGGCAACCGGCGCGTCACCATGAGCACCAGTGCGGTGAGTGCCGTGGCTTCGTATGACGTGGAGTTCACTGCCGGTGGCAGTTATGATCTTCGTACCATCATTGTCGACTTTTGTGGTAATTCTCCAATTGTTGGTGATGTCTGCAGCGCTCCGACTGGCTTTAACGCTGGTTCACCACCAGTTGTGAGTGGGATAAGTATTAATGCAGTCGATGACACTGCTAACTGGACATCACAGACACTGCAGGCAGGTCGTGGGCTGCAGTATGTCCGCTCTACTGTCACGCCTGTTGTACCTGGCGATACCGTCAACTTTGAGATCACGGGTGTCGTGAATCCCTCTACGCTTGGTACGTTCTTTGGACGTATCCTGACGTACTCACTCGACATTGTTGGCTATGACGGAGATATCCCCGGACCAACACAAGACGCCGGTGGTGTGGCGCTCAGTACCGCAGCCGTGATCACCGTCACCAGTAAGGTACAAGAACGTTTAACGTTCTGTACCTATACCACTGGTACGGGAGACACCTGTCTTGGTGCCAGTGGCACTGACGTTATTCTTGGTGATACCAATGGTGTATTAGATCCATCTGGCGCCTACGTAGACAAGAACACTCGCTACAGTCTGACCACCAATGCCCTTGGTGGTGTCGTAGTCAGAGTCAAGGGTAGTACGCTGACAAGCGGTGGCTTTAGTATTGACGCAATTGGTGGTGGTACCATCCCTGCTGTTAGCAGTGCTGGCACGGAACAGTTTGGCTTCTGTACCTATCCATCTCATGGCACTGGTCTTAGTATTGACACTGACTACCAAGGTGGCGCTGGCACTGAGTGCGCAAGCACCACGCAAACTGCCGGCACAGCCACACCAGGTGGTGCAGGAGCTGCAACCTTCAGTTTCATCACTAGTGAACTAAACTCAACCTATGGTGACACCATCGCTACCAAGACTGCAGGAGAGTACAGTACCGGCACACTGGCATTCCTTGGTAACATCTCAAACACCACAGAAGCTGGGATCTACACGACGACGCTTACTTTTGTGGCGACGGGGATGTATTAGGGTAGTGGAGAAGGCTACTCACAGGTCGTGGTGATAAAATACAGAACCGATCAATTCGCAGACTGTTAACATGTGAGAACAAGCGGTATATTATTTATAATCATGAAAAGAGTACCTGTAGAAAACGCACGAAATATATACGATCATGGCAAGGAGTTGGTTCTTGAAGTCAACGATGCGTTTGATCGTATATCTCTTACGGATGAAGCGATATCTATCGCTGGATGCCCAAAGATAGATTTACCTGCACTTGGGCTTCCGAGTGATACGTTAGCTCAACTAGAGTCAAGAAGAATCCAAGCACACCTTGATTTCATGAGTTTTTCTGAGACCTTCGGTGTCCTAATTGGGATACAGGCATTCTTGAGGCTAGAAAGTTCACTTGAAGTCGAAGAAAAGGAATAGGTCCTTAGACCAGGCAAATTATTTGACGCCTACCAAGAAAAAGAATACAATATGAGGTGTTACAGGTCGGCCACACGGTCGACTTTTTTGCTGAAGAGAGGTTAAACGGAAGGAAAATTATGGATTTAGATGTAAAGCAATTAGCGCTGGCAATACGATCACTTGCTGAAGAAAAAAACTTACCAGAAGAGACAGTACAAGAAGTTGTAGAGCAAGCACTCGCAGCTGCCTACAGAAAAGATTTTGGAGAACGCGAGCAGGAAATACGTGTGAGTATGAACCTTAACACTGGTGATGTTGACGCATATGTCATCAAGGAAGTTGTAGAAAAAGTTGGCGATGAAAACTTTGAGATCAGTTTAAAAGACGCACAAACCATGAAAAAGGACGCTGCAATGGGTGACATGATTGAACTGCATCAAGAAGTAAAAAGTTTTGGACGTGTTGCCGCACAAACTGCCAAACAAGTAGTACTGCAACGATTGCGTGAAGCTGAGCGTGAAATAATCATGAATGAGTACGAAGATAAAATAGGTACATTAATAAATGGTATTGTTGCTCGAGTCGAAGGTCGTATGGTTCGCGTTGATCTTGGTAAGGCTCAAGGAATTATGCCAATGAGTGAGCAAATTCAGACAGAGCGTTACCACCCTGGTCAGCGATTAAAAGTTTTCTTGAAAGATGTTGAGCGAGGTTTTCGTGGTCCCCAGCTCGTTGTTTCTCGTGGTAATAAAGAGTTTGTTGAATGGCTATTTAAAGCTGAGGTTCCAGAAATGGAAAGTGGTGCTGTAGAGATTAAAGACATTGCCCGCGAAGCTGGAGTGCGCACAAAACTAGCTGTTTACAGCAATGTGCAAGGTGTTGACCCTGTGGGGACATTTGTGGGTGGTCACGGAACACGCGTAAACGCAGTTATGTCTGAAATCGGAGAACAGGAAAAGATTGATATTGTTGTGTGGGCTGATAATGCACGCGATTACATCATTAATGCACTGAGCCCAACAAAAGTGAGTGACGTTATTTTTGATGAAGCAAACCGAAAAGCGCGAGTGGTAGTTCCTGAGGATCAGTTAAGTATTGCAATAGGTAAAAGCGGTCAAAACGTTAGGTTAGCGAGCAAGCTAACTGGCTATGACCTTGATATTGCATCCGAGCAGGCTGCGGCAGCACCAAAGCCAATACAACAAGAAGTAAGTGAAACGAAGATTCATGAGACGGCATCTAATGGTGTGCAAAAACTCAAGAAAAAGGAACAACTCGAAAGTAGCTTACTAGAAGCAATTGAAGAACACGGCGAGTAAAACGTGGCAGAGGTATGTCCCTTTTCCCCACTTTTGAATGCCAGACCAACTAACGGAACAATTCCTGATGTTTGCTGGCGACAATGCGAAGATAGATGGGAAAATACAAGTCAGATGGGTGTAGATGGATCATATGATTTTTACAATCCAGATCCAACTGAACTGCAAGGCGGTAAAGACTGTACTCATGAAAATACAGATACAGATTTTTCTTCTGAGAACATTCGAAGTGCCGGTGCGGGTGGCACGGCGCTTCGTAGTTATGTGGTTATAGATGAATGCGTTCCTTGTGGCACCGAGTATGGAGAACAGGGTTATTTTTTTGAATGCCCATTTAATTAAATATTGTAATTACTCAAAATTAGCACTCTTGACTGCCGAGTGCTAAATGCTATTATGGTAGTAGCGACTTTTCATTAATTAGTCGTCAACAAGGAGTGAAAAATTATGATGCCAAACTCTCCAGACTTCCAAGAATTTCTGAATCATCTTACCGATAATGCTTTGCAAAGCCTCAAGCACGCCGATGCTATCGCGCGGAGCTTTGGTAGTGCCTATGTGGGTACTGAACATCTTCTGCTTGGTGTTTTAGCACAAGACTCAAGTACGGGCTCTAAATTATTGGAGGGAGCTGGCGTCACACTTGATCGTGCACGACTCGCACTTAATCTTACCCCAAAGACATTGGTCATAAATCTTGGGGCAAAAGGCCTCAGTGAAACCGCGAAGTTAACACTAAAAATGGCTTATGAGATAGCGCAAGACTATGGTCAAGAATACTGTGGAACAGAACATATTTTATATAGTATTTTGAATCAAAAGAACGCCCGCGCGACGATATTACTGCGAGACATGAATATTGGTGTCGACACACTTGTAGGCGAGCTCGAAACTTTTCTGAATAAGCAACAATACGATGAAAATGATCAGCACAAAACAAGTACGCGCAAGAGAACCAAGAAGCAAGCCAAAACAGCGCTTGATTTCTTTGGCACTGACCTCACTGCGCAAGCACAACAAAATAAACTTGACCCAGTTGTAGGGCGTGAGCCTCAGATTCGGCGTGTTATCACCATCCTTAACCGTCGTACAAAGAATAACCCCGTGCTTATTGGTGAGCCAGGAGTTGGCAAGACCGCTATAGTTGAAGGTCTTGCTCAGCGAATTGTTTCTGAGGATGTACCGGATAGTTTGCTTGATAAACGAATTGTCATGCTTGACCTTGCGGGTATGATAGCGGGCACAAAATATCGAGGTGAGTTTGAAGAGCGTCTTAAGAAAGTAATGGCGGAACTTGAAAATGACAACAAGACAATTGTATTTATAGACGAACTTCATTTAATTGTGGGCGCGGGTGCTGCAGAGGGTGCGATGGACGCCGGGAATATCCTGAAGCCTGCCCTCGCAAGAGGTAAAATTCAAGTTATAGGTGCAACGACGACAGTCGAGTACACCAAACACATCGAAAAAGATGCAGCGCTTGAGCGTCGCTTTCAGCCTATTCAAGTACCTGAAACGACACCAGCAGAAACGTTAGCTATTCTGAAGGGCCTTCGCAAGCATTATGAAGAATTTCATGGAGTTGTGATTAATGATGAGGTGCTTGAGGATACTGTCACGCTTGCCAAAAGGTATATAAATGATAGATTTATGCCAGATAAAGCTATCGACCTTCTTGATGAAACTGCTGCGCATTTACGTGTAGATAAAGGAAAAACACCTCCTGAAGTCAGGAAGCTACAAAAAGAATTAAAACTAGTGAGTACTCGAATTGATGATGCGGTAGACGCTGAAGATTACGAAAAAGCTGCGCAGCACAAGCAACGCGCCTCTCAAATTCAAGAAGAGTTAAAAAAGATACAAGTAGCTGGCAAGGGAACGAATACACTCACACTAAAGAGCGATGATATTTCTGAAGTTGTAGCTCGTATGACTGGAGTGCCAGTACGTAAAGTTATTCGTTCAGAAGCAAAGTACTTGCTCCAGCTTGAAAAAAAATTAAGTAAGCATGTTGTTGGGCAAGACGAAGCTGTGACTGCTGTTGCAAAAGCCGTACGTCGAAATCGCGTTGGCATTGGTAGTGGAAAGCGCCCAATTGGATCATTTATTTTCTTGGGTCCAACTGGTGTTGGTAAAACCGAGCTAGCTCGTGTGCTAGCCAAAGAATTCTTTGGTTCAGAAGAAGCACTTATTAAGATTGATATGTCAGAATTTAGCGAACGACATAATGCTGCACGCCTAGTAGGAGCTCCTGCAGGTTATGTTGGGTATGATGAAGGTGGGCAGCTTACCGATAAAGTTCGCCGCCAACCATATAGTCTTGTACTGTTCGATGAGATCGAAAAGGCACACCCGGAAGTATTTAATATGTTGCTACAAATGCTTGAAGATGGAGTTTTGACTGATGCGAAGGGTCGCAAGATAGACTTCACGAACACCATTGTCATAATGACAAGTAATATAGGCGCAGATAAACTCCAAAAGGAAGCAAATTTTGGTTTTCATGCAAGCACGAGCGGTGACATGAATGATCTTGACGCACTTCATGCACAAAACCGAGACAAAGTCCTCGATGAACTTAAAAAGATGATGCGACCAGAACTTTTAAACAGAATTGATAAAACGATTGTATTTCGTGCGCTCACGAAAAAAGACGTTACCAAAATCCTTGACCTTCAGATCAATGAGCTTCGAGACCGATTAGTGAGTCATGGCCTCGGGCTTCAAGTAACACCAAGCGCTCGAAAATACATGCTCGAAAAAGGTTACGATCCAAAGAACGGCGTACGGCCCATGAGACGTCTACTTCAAGATACGCTTGAGGACCACATTTCTATGCAGATGCTTGAGAATAACTACCAAAAGGGTGATGTTGTCCATGTTGGTGCAAAAAAGAAGGATCTGGCGTATTCTGTCGTAACAGAATAGTGATACACTACTTTTAAGATGCGAACCCGAATACTATCACTGCTGACACTTATTGCTTTGCTTGTAGTTCCTGTTGGCTTATTCCTGAATCGTCAAGCAATTTTTGACTGGTATAGGCTTCGTAATTATTCACCACCAGCAGAGATAGCACAGCTCGCCGAGACTACAACTATGACGGACGAGGCAAAACGATTATTCTATGTGTTCTATCCAGAACTACAAGACAAAGAAGCCTTTAATGCGAGCTGTAGAAATATTGAACTGAGTATTGTGCTCGGCTGTTATGTACAAGGACAGGGTATCTACATTTTCCGAGTCGTTGACCCACGACTTGATGGCATAGAAGAAGTGACCGCTGCACATGAAATGCTTCATGTGGCGTATGAGCGGCTGAGTCGAAGTGAGCGAGAACGTGTTGATACATTGACACGTGAGGCATTCGATTTAGTGACGAATGAGCGCATTATTCGTACATTGGATTCTTACAGAGAGCGTGATGCTGGTGTGGTACCAAATGAACTACACTCAATAATTGCGTCAGAAGTCCGAGATATCCCTGAAGAGCTCGAGGCGTATTATGCGAAGTATTTTACTGATCGCACGGCCGTAGTGTCATTATCCGAGCAGTACGAGAAAGCATTTACAGAGCGTAAGGACAGGGTAGAGGCATTTGATAGGCAACTTGAAGCGCTGAGAGGACAAATAGACTCTGCCCAATCTTCACTCGATAGATTGCAAGGATCTTTAAATTCTGAGCGTAGCCGTCTGGATGCGCTATTAGCTGAAGGGCGTAACCAAGAATACAATGCTGCTGTACCGGGTTTTAATAATCTTGTGCGGAGCTATAATAATACGGTAGCAGGCACGCAGCGTCTCATAGACGAATTTAATCGTATTGTCGTTGCTCGAAATGAACTTGTTGTCGAAGAGCGTCAGTTGATTGAGGCGATTGATAGTAGACCAACGACGATTGAGATGCAGTAATGGTAAAGAAATCATCCGTCGCGTATGTATGTAGTAACTGCGGTGCAACAGCGGGCACTTGGAGTGGTAAATGCTATGCATGCAACGAGTGGAACACAATGCAAGAACAACTCACCGAGGCTGCAGTGCAGTCTGCGGTAAAGTCAGGCAAGACTTTACAAATACACAGCGTCAGTACATCTGTAAAAAGTGACCACAAGAGACTTACGACCGGGATGAGCGAAGTAGACTCTGTGTTTGGTGGCGGGTTAGTTTTAGGAAGTGTGAATCTCATTGCAGGTCAGCCTGGAATAGGAAAAAGTACACTACTCTTGCAGGTTGCATACGAGTTGTCGAAGTCATTCAGAGTGTTATACGTCAGTGGTGAGGAGTCGGTCCATCAAATTGGACTTAGGGCCAAACGGCTAGGAACTAATAATGACCGCTTAGAGCTTGCAACGAGTACGCTCAGTGATGATATTGCCGCGACAATAGTAGGTGGTGGTTATGATGTTGTGGTTGTTGACTCGATTCAAACAATTAGTTGTCAGGCAATTGTTTCTGCTCCTGGTAGTGTTAGTCAAATAACCAATAGTACCCACATGCTTACTGCAGCCGCCAAAAGCTCTAATACTGCACTCATATTAGTTGGTCACGTAACAAAAGAGGGTTCAATAGCTGGACCGAAAGTATTAGAACATTTGGTAGACGTCGTGTTACAACTTGAAGGTGACAGATACGGTGGTTTTAAAGTTCTGAGAGCGGTAAAAAATAGGTATGGATCTACCACCGAGACAGCTATATTTGAAATGGTTGAGGAAGGCTTAAGACCGGTCGACAATCCATCGGCAGCACTGCTGTCAGAAAGACAGGTCAGCGACGGGTCAATTGTACTGGCGACAATGGAGGGAACTCGGCCATTACTCGTAGAAGTTCAGGCACTTGTCAATAAGACCAGCTATGGTTATCCAAAACGAGCGGCGAGCGGCATAGACTTAAACCGCGTAAATCTACTCGTCGCCATGCTTGAGCGTCGCACAAAACTAAACCTGGCTGATCAAGACATCTATATCAATATTGTGGGTGGTATACGACTCAGTGAGCCCGCTGCAGACTTAGCGATAAGTATGGCAATCGCAAGCGCTAGCAAAGGTATGCAGCTAAAACAAAATGCTGTCGTTTTTGGCGAGGTCGGTCTGTCAGGTGAGGTGAGACACGTACCTCACATTGAGAAGCGACTCGCAGAAGCTCATAAGCTTGGATTTGATGGAGCAGTTGGGCCTGTTATCAAAAACGGGAAGGCAACCGACACATACACCGGAGTCAAAGACGTAAGAACGGCTCTTAACGCATTTCTAGAGTCATAACGCTCTAGTTTATTTATTGAACAGTGACTCGGTTAGACTCGCGATCTTCGTCGTCTCTCACGTACACAGTTTGACCAGCCTCTAGTGCTGCTGTACATGATCTTGAACTTGTATTACATACTTCTCTGCCATCGGATCTCAGAACTTCAAAGGGGCCTTTACCCCCAGTCCAAGTGAACTGCACATTACCGTTGCCCGGTCTGTTTGCGGTTAGTACTATAGCAGCTGTTGGGGCAGGTGCGGCTGCAACGGTGATGGAGCTTGTGTCTGATGCATCGTAGAGAACGCTGTCAATCACTTCTGTAACAACTTGTTTTGTGCCGGGGCCATCAGGCGTGTAATCGATACCAACCGTTCCAGGACCATTGACTGAAACTGCACGAACAATAGTTCCATCTACAATGAAGTTGACTGTGCCCTGAAAACGCTCGCTACTTATTGGGTGAGTACCCTGTGTGACATCTGCTTCAAGCCTGAACGAATTACCGGTAGGGGTTGTGATGAGTCGAATCGCTGGACGAATATCCTCACATTTATGTACATCATCTTGCTCATTGGTGTTCGATCCAGGGCCGCCGTCAACAAACTTGTCGCTTGAGAATTGATTTGCACTCCCTTCGTTTACAGTGTTACGAGCTCTGTTTGGCGTACAGTCAGTTGCTAGTTTATTAGAGACAACGTCAATAGTACGACGCGCATTGCCATTTGTTCGTTTTTGGTACCAGCTTGGAAAAATATCACTTGTTGGACTGGGTTCTACCGAACCAATACCCACATGAGTCCTAACGACAAAAGCAGGTAACGTTTGCACGCCTTCAGGTACCGCCCAGTCTTCTGGTGCAAGATCCTTGTGGGCTTCACGCATCCATGATTGCCATATAGGCTGGGTCATATTCTCCATGCTGCCGCTCATGGTCACCTGGCGTTTATCCGAGCCAGCCCACACGCCAACTGAATACTTGCTTGAGTAGCCGAGCATCCATGCATCTTTAGCGTCGTTGGTGGTTCCAGTCTTCATCGCAAACTTCCATGTTCCTTGTGCGTTGGTGTAGCGATGTGGCTTACGGGCTGCAGAGAAATAACTCGCGTTTGGATCTGAGAGCATATCGTTGACAATGTACGCCGCATCAGGGCGAATAACCTGTGTCCCGTCTCGGTTTGCAAGGCTTGGTACTGCAATTTCATCACCAGTCGAGTCGCTAATACTTAAAATGTAAGTTTTTGGAACTTCTAGTCCGTTTCTTGAGAGTGAAGCGTAACCATGTACATGGTCGTCGAGTCTAAGATATGCGCCGTCGCCAATACCTGAAGACGCAAAGCACGGACCTTGTTGGCTGAGTCCATCATCTAGAAAACATCGGTAGCCATTACTTGAAGTTACTCCCATGAGGCCATTGGTAAGTTCAATAGTTTTATCGACGCCAGCTGTCAGCATAGCTTTAACTGCTGGAATGTTACGTGATCCACCAAGTGCGTATCGTAGTGTCATAGGGCCAGGGTGTCTGAAATCAAAGTTCCATAAACAGTTTGCATCTGGATTGCCCGGACGGCTTCTGTTCGTGCAAGGGTAGCCGTCTATGGGGCCTTGGGTGTCATACAAAACAGATCCTGCACCAGTGTTTTCTGTCGTTTCGATCATCGCCGCATAACTGTACGGTTTTATAGTTGAGCCTGGTGGGAGTAATTCTCGAGCATAATTGTTTTGTGCAAATGTTGTATCACTGCCAAAGTCAGGACCGCCCACTAGCGCAACAACTTCACCTGTTTTTACATCCTCTGCTACAAGAGCCGCAACGTTACCGCCTTGTCGGATGACCTGAGTCATGCCTTTCTCGATCTCCGCTTCTGCAAGTTGCTGAAGTCCTATGTCTAATGAAGTTGTTATCTTCCAGCCTGCGCGTTCGGATTGTGGGTGTTCACGCTCGAGTTGCTCTTTCGCCGATAACACAAACCATGGAGCAGTAACACCATCAAATTTAGGCCTTACTTGTTGTACTTTCGCTAAAATTTCAACTTGTTTTGCTTCATCACGTTCTTCACTTGTGATCATGCCGTATTCTTCCATGAGATCAAGTATGTAGTGCTGCCTGCCAATAAGGGCTTCAGGTTCATAGATAGGTCCGTACGGTGAATAAAATGAAGGTGACTGAGGGATCGCTGCTAGAAATGCAGCTTCATCGAGCGTGACCTCTTTTGCGGATTTATCAAAGTAGTCCTGTGTTGCTGCTTCGACACCGTATTGTATATTTCCATACGGTGCAGTGTTCAGGTAGCCTGTGAGTATTTCTTGCTTAGAGAAACTGCGTTCAAGCTCGATAGATAGAATGAGTTCTTTTATCTTCCGCTGATAGGTCTGTTCGCGACCTACTTCGTCTTGAGTTAAACGGACTAGCTGCTGTGTGATTGTGGAGCCACCCTGACGAATCTCACCACTTCCTGTGAAGTTGTTGATACTGGCACGAGCAATCCCTTTAACATCAAAGCCGTTATGGCTGAAAAATTCTCTGTCTTCAATTGCTATAGTGGCGTTCTTGAGGTGTTCACTTATAGCTTCCTCTGCTACGGGTACTCGTTTTACGGCGTCATAGTCTTCCCAGAGGAGTGTTTGGCCTGTTCTGTCGTAGTATTGGACACTTCCACCAATGTTATTACCTGAAATATCACGGAGGTTCGGTAGATCTTTTCTGAAGTAAGCAAATACACCAACGACAGTCAAGAAAACGAATACAATCGCGACACCCGTAATCTTCACAGCCATGATGCCGCCCTCGCGACTAAACCAGTACTTATATAAGCGTTTCGGGTGAAGTCGGTAAAAGAATCGCTTCACTCTCGATTTAGGCATACCAGCAAGTCTAATAGCACGCTTGCGAGCGTACTCTTCTTTGCGTGCTTTGATCTTCTGAGACAAACTGTTGTTTATTTTAATAGTCTTGCCACTTTTGGTGACAAAAGTGTTGTTATCTTTTCGTCCAAGCTGGCTCGACCGGCGACCCGTACTCGTTCGCTTTTTCCTGTCATTCATGAATGTTTCATCTACTCCTTATAAAAGCCACAAGTGCTATTCATTTATTATAGCAAATATTACACACATACAATATAGATATGATTGCTCGTTTAATCTGAGGTATAATTCAAGAATGACACTATCCGAAGAACTACAATGGCGCGGGTTTATAAATCAAACAACCCTTAGTGACATCACAAAAATAGACGGCGCACCGATCTCGTTTTATTTCGGTGTTGACCCTAGTGGACACGGCATGCAAATCGGCAATTTAGCAGCTGCTATGATGGTACGTCATTTTATGAGGCACGGTCACAAAGCGTACGTTCTTATTGGAGGTGCGACTGGCATGATTGGTGATCCTGACGGAAAGAAAGATGAGCGAAATCTCAAATCATTGGATGAAATAGAAAAAAATAAAGCGGAAATCGCTCGTCAATATGCCGTAGTGCTCGATGGCCAAGAATTTACGATTGTAGACAACTACGATTGGTTTAAGGATATACAGTACCTAGATTTCCTCCGTGATGTCGGTAAGCATGTGCCTATGAGCGCTATGCTCGGTCGTGAGTTTATTCAGTCTCGCCTCGGTGAGCATGGTTCCGGAATCAGCTACGCCGAATTTAGTTATGCATTAATTCAGGGCTACGACTTCCTGCACTTATACCGCGAGCATGGTGTAACCTTACAGCTTTGTGGCGCTGATCAGTGGGGTAACTCAATTGCGGGTGTTGATTTGATTAGGCGAGTAGAAGGTGGCGAAGCACATGTATACTCGACGCCGCTTGTTATAAACAAAAGTACCGGCATTAAATTCGGCAAAACTGAAGGCGGTGCTGTCTGGCTCGATCCGAATCAAACATCAATTTATTCGTTCTATCAGTTTTGGTTGAATGTGGACGACACGGGTGTTGGTGATTACCTTAAGGTATACACTGAGCTTCGTAAGGACGAAATTGAAAGCGTCATGCAGAAATTTGCTGAAAACAAAGCTGAGCGCGTCGCTCAGAAAACGCTTGCGTACGAAGTGACAAAGATAGTACATGGGAAAGATGCTGCTGATACACAGGTTAAAATTGCAGATGCTTTGTTTGGAACTCGGGATTTTCAAGGCTTTACAAAGTCAGATTTTGAAACTTTAAGCACAGAATTGCCATTCGCTGAGCTTGATGGGGAGTCTTCATACATTGATGCGCTCACACAAACAAATCTAGCTTCAAGTAAAACAGAGGCAAGAAGGCTTATCGAGCAAGGCGCGGTGAGTTGCAATAAGTTTTATGAGGTTAGTTCTAGTGAGTTGGATATTACTAAAGAAAACTCCTTGAACGGGTATGTTGTTGTATTTAAAGGTAAAAAGCACATTGGTTTAGTTAAAATTAAATAGTGTATAGTATATGGAACATATGAAAAACACCGCCTCAAATAACACACAAAAAACTACTGCCAAAAGAAAAATTACTGCAGACAAGTACAACGACCCATCGCACAATTACCTCCACTACTGGACAGGGCGAGATTACGAACACGCGTCTGAGGAGCTTGCTGTTAAAAGATTTTTAAAGGGTAAAAAGTTTAAAAATGCGGTAGACATAGGCGGCGGCTACGGTCGTCTTTGCATACTACTTAATAATTATGCAGAGAAGGTTACGCTCGCAGAGCCTTCTAGTCAGCAACTCGATATAGCTAGAGAGTTCTTGGGAGGCTATCCGGCTATAGATCAAAAGCTCATGCAGGCAGACAACTTAGAGTTTAAAGATAAGTCAAAAGACCTCATCACAATGATTCGTGTGATTCATCACTTACCAGAACCAAGCAAAGAATTTAATGAGATTGCACGAGTGCTTGCCGATGATGGTTATTTTATTCTTGAAGTCGCGAACTACGCACATGCTCGGAATCGTGTGAAGCACGTACTGAAACGCAAACGTTTTCCTACCGAGCCAGTTGATATTAGATCGCAAGAAAACATAGATAAAGGCGAAATACCATTTGTGAATCATAATCCAAAAACTGTCATACGACAGCTTGCTCACGCAGGGTTGAAAGTCGAAAAAGTCCTCTCTGTGTCGAACTTGAGAAGCCCCAGCCTTAAAAAAGTTGTACCAAAAGGCCTGATGCTTGTATTCGAAGGCTTACTACAGCCCACACTTGCAAAGTCGTATTTTGGCCCAAGCGTGTTTCTACTCATAAAAAAAGCGAAATAAACCGAAAGATAATGCTCCTAAGCAGGTATACTCGGTACATATGACGGGAAGTGATTCGGTTTTGTCTATAAAGGGCGTTGGCCCGGAAGTTGCTAAGAAGCTTCGTATTTTAGGTATTACGACAATTAGTGAATTGCTTCTACATTACCCACGGCGCTACGAGGATTATTCAAATGTAAGCCCAATTCAAAATATCAAACCAGGGCAGGTGACTATTAAGGCAGTCATCAAACAAATTAAGGGCCGATATGTCAGGCGCGGTATGCACATTACTGAAGCGGTTGCTTCGGATGACACGAGTAGTGTACGAGTTATTTGGTTTAACCAACCGTACCGAGAAAACGCCATGCGGCCCGGTCAGGAGTATTTTATTTCTGGAGAACTCGGTTTGTCACACCAACGTATGAGTATTACAAACCCAGCAGTTGAGTTGGTGTCGGACTTTCCTGTAAGCACTGCCCGTATTGTTCCTGTGTACCGTGAGACAAAAGGTCTCAAGTCTGCCCAAATACGTAAATACATAAAAGCATGTAGCCGTCTCATTAATGGACAAGCAGAAACGTTACCAAGCTGGATACTCGCGTCTCATGCACTTATGTCTCGATCGGACGCAATGTTTTCTATGCACTTCCCAGAGTCATTGCCGTCGCTAGAAATGGCCAAAAAAAGGCTTGGCTTTGAAGAAGTGTTTGAACTTTCCCTTGCTGCGCTACTCAATAAATACGAACTACTGCAAGAAGAGTCTGTGGTAATACCGTTTGATGTGAAGATAGCTCAAGATTTTGTAAAACACTTGCCATTCACATTAACTGATGCGCAAAAGCAAGTAATTTGGCAGATTTATAATGATCTTGCGAAATCTCAGCCGATGAATCGCTTGGTTGAAGGTGATGTTGGGTCTGGGAAGACCGTTGTTGCTGCTATGAGCGCTGTCATGGCCATGCAACAAGGATTTCAAGTAGCATATATGGCGCCAACTGCACTGCTTGCGCGACAACATGCCGACACACTTAAGAAATTACTGACACCACTTGATTTCGACAGCAAAGTTGGCGAGTTACGTGGCAGTATGAAAACGCCAGAGAAAAAGATTGTTTATGACAAACTTGAAAACGGTGAACTTGGCCTAATTGTTGGCACGCATGCCGTAATACAAGACAAAGTACGTATGAAAAGGCTTGGTTTGGTGATTATTGATGAACAGCATCGTTTTGGAGTAGAGCAGCGCAAAAGACTGCAAGCTAAAGCTGGAATAATGCCTCACGTACTCACCATGACTGCCACGCCAATTCCAAGAACACTCGCACTCACACTCTACGGAGAACTTGATATATCAGTGATTAACACAAAGCCTGCGGGGCGGCTTCTTATAAAAACCGAGCTTGTATCTCCAAACTCGAAACAACAGATGTATGATAAAGTTGATAAAGAGCTCGAGGCGGGTCGGCAGATGTTTGTAGTATGCCCACTTATTACCGACGAAGACCCAAGTAAGAGGTCGGTTGAGGCGGTACACACAGAACTATCAAGAAAATATTTTAAGAATCGTCACGTTGGATTACTGCACGGTAAGTTAAGTTCCGCTGAAAAAGATCAAATCATGGCAGATTTTATTGAAAAAAAGTACGATATTTTGGTTTCAACAACTGTTATTGAGGTTGGTGTCGATGTGCCGAATGCGACTGTTATGATCATAGAGGACGCTGAGCGCTTTGGTCTTGCACAATTACACCAGCTGAGAGGTAGGGTAGGCCGAAGTGAACACCAAGGCTATTGCTACCTGATACTGAGTGATAGTAAGCCCGCAAGTAGAAGATTACGGGCGCTTGAGCAGTCACATGATGGCTTTAAACTTGCTGAACTTGATTTAGAGCTTCGTGGCCCAGGGGCTATTTATGGCACGATGCAACACGGTGAACTAGACCTACGTGTCGCTAAATTAACAGATGTTAAACTGATCTCTCAAGCCCGTAGTGCCGCGCAACAGTTCATTGATAATAAAGAAAATCTGATACAATACAATCATCTCTATAATAAAGTTCAAAAACTAAGAGCAGTTACGAACGTTAGCTAGTACAACTATGTATTCAGGAACTACACTCACAAAATATTCTGGCAGAGTGCTCGGTGCACATCAGAAATTTGACCGTGTTGCACGCAGGCAGCTCGGACTACTTTCGAGTGAGTCTGGAAGGTTCCCCAAAACACGTCAAATTCTCTATTTTGAAGGTAAAAACGGTCCAGATGGTATTAAGCGAAAAAGCCCAGCGAAAGACGAGCCATGGCATTATTTTAGCCCTTTTGATGAAGGCGACTCTGCGCTTACCTCACTCATAGAGGATCACTACTCGCTGCTTGTACGAGAGTTACGCGCGGGTAATCAAGAACGAGCGGCGTTTGAGGCGGCATGGCTTGCACACGCTATAGTCGATGGCCTCACACCAGCACATCACTACCCATACGAAAAAAAACTTGTTGAGCTTCGGGGTGGTAAATCAATAGAAACAAGAACAACCATTCGTGAAAAGCTCGTTATGCATGGTGATACACGGAGCGAAAAGATCAAAAATAATTGGAAAATGTGGGGACCAAAAGGCCTCATTACAACCCATGGGCTATTTGAGATAGGAATTGCAATGCTAGTTGCGCCGCTATCGTTCAACCAAACACTCTTGAAACCATCAGACTTAAAGAGAGCAAAAAAAGTAGGTGCGACTGAGTGGTTCCGTCAAGCGGCACGTGAAATAGCCGTTCTTGACATGTACGAACGCTACTACGAGACAGGTTGGAACTCAAGGCTCGCTAAAGAAGTTCGGAACAAGCTTGCGCCAACAATAATCCAATCTATCACTGTCAGCTGGTACCTTGCGCTAGAAGAATCAGGAACATCGTGAGAGTCATTGCAGGTAGCCTCGGTGGAAGGCTGTTTGATAGCCCTCCTGGGCATCGTACACACCCAATGAGCGACAAGATTCGCGGTGCAGTATTCAATGCTCTTGGTGATGTTTCTGGCCTGACCGTACTAGACACCTTTGCAGGAACTGGCGCAATTGGTTTTGAGGCACTCAGCCGCGGTGCCGAGTACGTAACTTCCGTAGAGGTTGACGGCGATGCTCATAGAACAATCGAGGAAAATGCACAAAAACTAGGTGTTACCGAATACTATAACGCGATACGGACAAAGCTATCGAGTTGGTCATATAGAAATGCCAATACGACTTTTGATATTGTTGTGTGCGACCCACCCTACACGAGTTTACAGTTTACGACTGTCGAAAAAATGCAGAAACACGTGAAGCCTGGTGGGCTTTTAGTGCTCTCTTGGCCAACGGGGGCAGACTTACCACGTTTGCCAAAGCTTGAGCAAGTGCATCACAAAATCTATGCAAATGCAGAAATTCGTATGTATCGCCGCCCAGAAAGCCTAGACAAACCCGAATCTGTTACGTAGAATTAACGAGTTATACTTTGGATAGACAAAGTATCGTACCTTTATTTTTACGCGGATGTGGTGAAATTGGTATACACGCGTGCCTTAGGAGCACGTGCCGCAAGGCGTGAAGGTTCAAGTCCTTTCATCCGCACCATTGAAAAACAGTTGTCTTTTGACAGCTGTTTTTCAATTATGGAGAGGACTTGAACCGATAGGCGAAAACAGCCAGTGGCTGTTTGAGGAGTCTATGCTTGGCTGAGCGAGACTGAAATCGAGCGAGCATAATGAGTCAAGTCCTTTCATCCGTACCAATGAATATAAACCGACATGTGCCGGTTTATATATGTTCTTAAGACTAGAAACCTTTGAGTACGTACCCCGAGCGCAGGGTCCGTTAATTACTGCTCTTTAGCGAATACAACTCTGAGCATGATGGCGATGAACGCGCCCATGAAGGCATAAAGTGCTTGTACGATGTCAATTTCTATCATTATGATTCCTTAACTGTTTGCATTTTGTGAGGATGTGAGAATTATAACATTAAAAACATTAGTTTTATGGATTTCTAGAGTTTCACATGATTATCTGCTTTAATTTAAGTATAAATTCAGGAGGGTCCATATGTTCTGGCTATTTCTTATCATCGTTATCATTGTCGCGGCAACGGGGTTGTTTACTGTTCGACAGCAAACTGCGGCGATTGTAGAGCGTTTCGGTAAGTTTAAAAAGATTTCCAGTGCGGGGCTGAACTTCAAGGTTCCTGTTATTGATAGAATTGCGGGGCGACTCAGTTTGCGCGTGCAACAACTTGACGTGCGAGTTGAAACGAAAACAAAGGACAATGTATTTGTGTTTGTAGTGGTGAGCGTACAGTACTATGTAATTCCAGAAAAGGTGGTTGACGCGTTTTACCGGCTTCAGAACCCCCAAGCACAGATTACGAGCTTTGTATTCGACACTGTAAGGGCACGCGTACCGACTATTGAGCTCGACACACTCTTTGAGCTTAAGGATGACATTGCAACCGCCGTGAAGACAGAGCTAGACCAAGTAATGGATGATTTTGGGTACGGTATTATGAAAGCACTTGTAACTGACATTGACCCTGACGCGAACGTTAAAAACAGTATGAACGAAATTAACGCTGCGCAACGCCAGCGTGTTGCGGCAGTAGAGCAAGCTGAAGCCGATAAGATCCGCGTGGTCAAAGCAGCTGAAGGTGAAGCAGAGAGTAAGGCGCTACAAGGACAGGGAATTGCAAATCAGCGCAAAGCGATTATTGAAGGACTAAAAGAATCAGTAGAGAACTTTAGTAGCACTATCGAAGGAGCACGAGCCGAAGATGTGATGAACTTGGTGCTCATGACACAATACTTTGACACGATCAAAGACATTGGCTTGTCGAGTAAAACAAATACCATTCTGATCCCTCACCAACCGGGAGGCATGAACGACATAAGTGAGCAAATGCGCAACGCTATAATCACAGCCAACGAAGTCACAAAAGCCTCCGGAACACACCACTCAAAATAGTAAAACATTGAAAACATTGACGTAATATGCTATAATAAGAATATAGTGTATTCACTCAATCAATTGTAGCGTGTACAATTACTCTGTAATTTCATAGAATAAGGTTCATATGTCTCTTTCTACACAACCATATAAAGGTGCACGGGACTTCTACCCTGAAGACAAGCGTGCCCAAAAATATATGTTTAAAATGATGCGCAAAGCCGTAGAGCGTTTTGGGTATGAAGAATATGACGCGCCAATTATAGAGCCTTTGGAGTTGTATGCAGCGAAAAGTGGTCAAGAGATCGTCGACGAGCAAACCTATAATTTTGTTGATAGAGGCAAAAGACATGTTGCGATTCGACCAGAAATGACACCGACTGTGTCTAGGATGGTAGCCGCCAAGCGACAAGAGCTTGCCTATCCGCTACGGTGGTATTCAATTCCAAACTTATGGCGCTATGAACGCCCTCAACGGGGTAGACTCCGAGAGCACTGGCAATTAAACGTAGATTTGTTTGGTGTGTCTGGTGTTGCTGCTGATATTGAAATTATACAGGTGGCCGACGCGATAATGCAGACAATGAACGCAAAACGCGATATGTACACAATTCGACTCAACAGCCGAAAGCTTGTAAATGAGCTCATGGTTACTGTGCTTACACTTGATAAAACCGAGAGTTATACACTTACAAAACTAATCGACCGCATGCACAAAATGGACTACGCAGAGTTTGTGGCGAGTGCAGACGCAATGTTCTCACCAAGTGAGCGTGATGCCGGAAAGAATGATGTGTTCTTTGCATTTCTGAAAGCTACAACAATAGATGAATTACCAGAAGCATTAAGAAGCTGCCAAGCAGCTACAGACTTAAAGGAAATAATCCGTATACTCGAAAGTTCTGGCATCTCAAACGTTGTGTTTGACCCGAGCATAATGCGTGGGTTTGACTACTACACCGATACAGTTTTTGAAGTAATGGACACTGATCCAGAAAACAATCGCTCAATGTTCGGCGGGGGTCGATATGACGGTCTTGTTGGCTTGTTTGGAGTTGAACCTGTACCTACAGTAGGTTTTGGTATGGGTGATGTCACTATGCAAAACTTCTTAGAATCACATAAATTACTCCCGGCGCTTAAACCAGAATCGGACGCCTATGTGGTGCTCGTAGGGGATGTGTTCGAACAAGCGCAGCCGGTAATCGCCAAGCTAAGGAAAGCAGGGCTCAACATTGCTGTCGATATGTCAGGTAGGAAACCAGACAAGCAAATAAAATCTGCTCTCAAGCACGGCATACAATACGTGATTTTTATTGGTGAAAATGAACTTAAAGACGAAGTTTTGGTCGTAAAAGATCTCTCAACTGGCCACGAAGAACGCCGCGGTGTTGACCGTACCGTTAGTATTGTCAAAGATTATCGTACATAGAACATGACAGCCACAAACCACGCGCTTACTGGTGCATTAATTGGGCTCGCGGTGTCAAATACCGCTGTCGCGCTGCCAGTCGCATTTTTTTCTCACTTTTTACTTGATTCATTGCCTCATTTTGGATTTACAGACCTAAAGCGTCGTGACAGATTATTCGGAATAATGCTTTTTTCTGACTTTATGCTCTGTGTCATATTAGTGTTACTTCTATTTCTATCTCATGACAATTGGATTATTGTATCGCTTGCAGCATTCTTAGCAACATCTCCTGATTTTATGTGGATGCCCGACTATGTACGGGAAACTTTAGGCAAGCCTCAGAAAGGGATTACGAACGTATATATGATGTTTCACTCTAAGATACAGTGGTACCAAAAACCACAAGGAGCATGGTTGGAGTCCGTTTATGGTCTGGGTGCTGTAGTTTTGTTGCTAAATCTTCTGTAAAACTGTGGATAAACATTTAAATGTTTGCTAGAGTGGATACTTATGCAAGTAAAAAAATCTATCGAATCAACCAAGGCAACATTAACCATAATCGCAAGCGAGGCAGACCTCAGTCCTCTCAAGCAGCAGACACTAGAGCGTTTGCAGTCACGAGTAAAGGTCGCTGGCTTCCGTGCTGGCAAAGTTCCCCTAGCGTTAGTGGAAAAAAACGTTGACCAGCAGACACTTCAGTCGGAATTTTTAGAAGAAGCAATTAGTGCAATATATTCTCAGGTTATCAGGGACGCCCAACTTCGTGTTGTAGATCGACCAGAAGTACAGCTTACGAAGTTCGTACCATTCACAACCTTAGAATTTACAGCGGTTGTGCAGGTTATTAGTGACGTCAAACTTGGGGATTACAAAAAACTAAAAGCTAAAAAGCCAGAAGTAACTGTCACTGAGGCTGACGTGAAAGAAGTCATAAAGTCTCTACAGACACGGATGAGCGAAAAGAAGGATGTTGATCGTGCCGCAAAAGATACCGACCAGGTGTGGATTGATTTTAAGGGTGTAGATCCTAAAGGTGAGCCAGTGCAAGGGGCAGACGGTAAAGAGTACCCGCTCATCCTGGGCAGCAACACATTTATTCCTGGATTTGAGCCTGAACTTATAGGCCTTAAAGCAGGTGACGAAAAAACATTCACCACTACTTTCCCGAAAGACTACCGCGTTAGTGCGCTTGCAGGAAAAAAAGTGACGTTCACCGTGAACGTAACCAAGATTCAAGAAGTTATTGAACCAAAAGCTGATGACGACTTTGCATCACTCGCAGGCCCTTTTACTTCCATGAAAGACCTTAAGGAAGATATTAAGAAACAGCTCAATATTGAACGATCAAAACAAGCTGATCGCGATTACGAATCTGCACTCGTGAAACAACTTACAGACGCAAGTGAACTCGAAGTTCCAGAAGTACTGATTGATAATCAAGTTGAACGTATGGTTAATGAGCTCAAGCAAAACTTGATGTACCGTGGTCAAACTATCGAAGAGTTTTACAAATCTGAAGGTACCGATGAAGAAGGTTACAAGAAAAACATCTTGCGCCCGCAAGCTGAAGAAAGAGTGAAAGCAGGCATTGTGCTGTCAGAAGTTGCAGACAAAGAAGGCTTAACAGTTACTCCAGAAGAGTTGGATATCCGTATTGATGTGCTGAAGGCTCAGTACCAGGACAAGCAAATGCAAGACGAGCTTAATAAGCCTGAAAATCGCCAAGACATTGCATCAAGACTACTTACTGAGAAGACTTTAGCTAAGATAATCAGTTTCGTTGCGTAGTTTTATCGGTAATTTAGAGTCTAGTTATGTCGATGATTTGTGCAAGCATGCGCTTGTCGCTATTCGAAATAGTAGTCTCATACAGGACTATGAAGAGGTAGAGCGGGGAAGTTATTTTTACGAATGCAGAGCACATACCGATCAGGGTATCGCTCGTGTTGCACTCAACGCTTCTTGTGCTGTAAAAGGTGTTAATGACTTGAAGAAAGCAGATTTTCTGAGGTTGCGTATTACCAACGAAGACGAAGGTTTTCAGCTTGATGCCTCACGTGATTTTGAGGGGGCGAGTATACTCATGGTCTCTTTTCATGGGCTAACGGCAGCCATAAGGCATGCATCTGAAGACGACTTAGTAGCTATGAGTACTGTTTTAAGCAGAATGATGAACAATAATTAGCAGTCTTGACTAACGAGTGCTAATTTTATAGTATGAAACGGTAAACAAGGTAATTCAACATGGCCCAGTCATATCTCATTCCTACAGTTATTGAACAAGAAGGTCGCGGTGAGCGAGCTTACGATATATATTCACGCTTATTAAAGGACAGAATTATTTTTCTTGGTGAGGGCGTAAATGAGCATACCGCAAATTTGATTGTTGCTCAGTTATTATTTTTGCAGTCTCAGGACGCAAAAAAAGATATCTTCTTGTACATTAATAGCCCTGGTGGCAGTGTATATGACGCATTGGCTATCTATGACACCATGCAGTTTGTCACAAATGACATTCAGACAGTTGGAATTGGCGTACAAGCATCTGCTGCAGCATTTCTTTTAAGCTCAGGAACAAAAGGCAAGAGATTCTTACTTCCGCATTCTACCGTTATGATCCACCAGCCGAGTAGTGGTACTAGAGGAAAGATCAGCGACCAAGAGATTGATCTCCGCGAAGGACTCCGACTTAAAAAGCTTCTTGAAGAGATTATGGCAAAAAATACCGGTCAAAAACCATCACGTGTTCATGAAGATATGGAGCGTGACAAGTGGCTCGACGCAAAAGAGGCTAAAGCCTATGGCATCGTAGACAAAATTATCACGACACCACCCAAAGTATGACGTTATTGACTGAAGGATTGTAATGTAGTGAGAGCGACATAATGGCACAGAGGCACAACACTTACGAGCATGATCGCATAATTATATGCAATCACCACACTGAAGAGATCCAACAGCGTGGATGGGTAAGGATGCATGAAATCGCACGAACTGCATTTATGGGTGCATTACAGAGTAGGTCACCAGAAGAAGTTGATTATATGCTCGATAATGGTGATATAGATCAGTTTTCTGAATCCCGAAAAAACCCTCAAAGTGCTGTAAAGAGAGGAAGATTGAATGCTAACCAATCATTTCGTGGTCCTGCTGTTACATTGGCCTTTGACGACGATGAAATTATTGGATACTGCATATCTTACGACAATACTTCAGGGAGTTTTGCGGTACGTAACGCCAAAATGTTAAGCCCCCCACAATATGACATTCC
>JBGTLD010000028.1:0-17521 GCA_041744275.1 Saccharimonadales bacterium (SeqCode)
GATCTGGTAAAATTGTTAGTTTTCGCTGTCTTCGTCTTCTTTAGTCTTTGCTTCTTTTTTGGCTTTGGCTTTAAGGGCAGACTTCTTCATAGCATCGGCACGAGCAGCAGCTGCTTCTTGGCGAGCCTTGAACTTGTCGACACGGCCTTCGATGTCAATCATCTTTTCTTGGCCGGTAAAGAATGGGTGAGAGCTACTGCTGATGTGTACTTTTACGAGAGGGTACTCGGTGCCGTCTATGGTGATTTTCTCTTCTGTCGCAACAGTAGATTTTGTAATGTAGGTTTCGTCGTTGTTTAGATCCTGAAAAACGACCGGGCGGTACGTCGTAGGGTGGATGTCTTTACGCATTATGTGTAGTTTCCTTTAGCTCAATTTAGTTATGTCGGTTAGCAGGGAGCGACAACTGCAGTCGACGTTTTTAAATACCAATTGATTGTACAAGAGAAGTAAGCTGTTGTCAATCTGTAGTCACTCTGTTATTATGTCATTACATTAATTAATCAGCTTTTGGAGTACGATCCTCTCGCTCGGATCCCTTAAGATCTGTACCGGGCAATCCGAAAGTGAAGTGAAAGGATATATCATTATGGCTACGGTTAACGTAGATATTAAAGAACTGCTTGAGTCTGGCGCTCACTTTGGGCACAAAACAAGTCGTTGGCACCCTAAAATGGCACAGTACATCCACAGCAAGCGTGGTGGCAGTCACATTATTGACCTTACAAAAACGGTACCAGCACTTGAAACTGCATTGTCGTTTATTGAAGATGTAGCATCACAAGGCAAGCAGGTTTTGTTTGTTGGCACAAAAAGACAAGCTCAAGATATCGTGAAGGCCGCTGCAGAGCGCAGTGATATGCCATTTGTGGTTGAGCGATGGCTTGGTGGTATGCTTACCAACCACACAACCATTAATGGGCGCGTAAAACACCTCAAAGATCTTGAAACCAAGATGGAAAACGGCAATTTGGAGGCAAAATACAGTAAGCTTGAAGTGCAACGTTTTCAAGAAGAAATCGACGAAATGAACCATCTTTTTGGTGGTATCAAGAATATTCACGCAAAGCTTGGCGCAATGTTTGTAGTTGATATTGTGCACGACGTAAACGCCGTGCGTGAAGCACGCAAACTCGGTATACCGGTTATTGCACTCGTTGACACAAACGCAGACCCAACAGGAATTACATACCCAGTACCATGTAACGATGATGCTATCAAAGCTATCTCACTCATCACTGACTACATTGAAAAAGCAATTAGTGCCGGTAAAGCAAAGCACGCAAAGAAAGCTGAAAAAACAGCTCCAACTCCAGATAAAGACGAACAGTAAGAAAGGGATAATACTATGGCAGAAATTACAATTGCAGAGATTAAGCGACTCCGTGAATTAACAGGCGTTGGTATTACCGATGCAAAACAAGCGCTTGTAGATGCAAAAGGCGACTTTGATACTGCACTCGCAGAAATGCGTAAAAAAGGTCTCACTAAGGCCGAAAAGCGTGGCGAGCGTGAGGCTCGTGCAGGTGTTGTCGGTACCTATAACCACGACAGCCGAATTGGTGTGCTTGTAGAGCTTAACTGTGAAACAGATTTCGTTGCTCGTAACGAACTTTTTACTGACCTCGTAAAAGACATTGCAATGCACATTGCTGCAAGCAGTCCAGAGTTTGTGAGTTCCGATGACATACCTGAAGACGTCCGAAGCGTTAAAAAAGAAGAATTTACCGAAAAGGCAAAAGCCGACGGCAAACCAGAGAAAATGCTCGATAATATCGTAGAAGGAATGCTTAAGAAGTACTTCGCAGAGCTATGTTTGATGGATCAGCCATTTGTGAAGAATCCAGACCAGACTGTTGGTGAATTCGTGAAAGAACACATTGCGAAGCTTGGTGAGAACATCGTCGTAAGACGCTTTAGCCGCATTGCACTTGGCGAAGTCACCGACTAGCAATAGGACCCATTAGTACTTATACTAATAGTATCTTATTGCAAATGTTCAAATAGTTAAGGAGAATCATGAACCCAAACACCGTTGTACCGCAAACGAAATCTAAGTTTCAGGATGCTTTGACGCACTTTGAAGAAGAACTAAAGAAGGTGCGTACAGGTCGTGCGAACGCTGCAATGCTTGATGGTGTTATGGTTATGGCCTACGGCTCGCCAACACCACTTAATCAAGTGGCTACTTTGACAGTTCCTGAAGGCCAACTAATCCAGATAACACCGTTTGATCCGAATAATTTGCAGGCAATAGCAAGTGCGATACGCGACAATCAATCACTCGGCCTTAACCCAATGGACGATGGCCGAGTCGTACGTGTGCCAATTCCTGCTCTTACAGAAGAGCGCAGGCGAGAATACGTGAAGCTCCTCGGCGCAAAAGCCGAAGATGCCATGATTTCACTCCGTAACATTCGCCGTGATGCAATTGACGTGATAGACAAGGCGAAAAAGGCAAAAGAAACTAGTGAAGATGATGCCAAGAGACTAACGCAACAAGTTGAAGACGAGATGACTAAAGTAAAAGGTGCGATCGAGTCAGCCTCAAAAGTTAAAGAACAAGAGATAATGACAGTATAACGAGTGTTATACTGAACGTTGCATGTCACATAATCAAGCCGATACAACAGCTATTCCCGCACATATCGGGTTGATACTCGACGGGAACCGCCGCTGGGCCAAAGCTCAGGGTCTGCCCGCAGTGCAGGGCCACCGTGAGGGCATGGAAACGCTCAAAAGTATTAGTCATCGGGCGTTTGATAAGGGCGTGAAGTATTTGTCAGCTTTTGTGTTTTCCTCTGAAAATTGGCAACGTGCGGAAGAAGAAGTAAATTATCTCATGAGTTTACTTATTAAAGCAGTTGAAAAATACCTAGATGAGTACCACGAACGTGGCATTAAGATTGTAATCGTTGGGAGACGCGAAGGTCTGCGCAAATCTGTTCTGGACGCAATCACACGTGCAGAAGTAAAAACCGCCGGAAACAGCAATGGTACACTCGCGCTCTGTTTTAACTATGGTGGAATCGATGAAATAACTGACGCGGTGAAACAGATTGTTTCACGTGGTGTTCCTGAAGATGAAATTACAAACGACGTCATTGCGAAGTCAATGTACACACCAGAGCTACCGTCTATCGATTTCTTGATTAGGACATCTGGCGAGCAGCGCTTGAGCGGTTTTATGCTGTACAGGGCTGCCTATGCAGAACTCTATTTTACTGACACGTACTGGCCGGCATTTAAAACAGTAGATTTTGATAATGCGCTTGATACGTACAGCGCTCGTGAAAGGAGATTTGGTACATAATGTCTTGGTTGCTCGTTGTTTTTGGGTTAATTATGTTTGTTGGACTCGTGGTCATTCACGAGTGGGGTCATTTTATTATGGCGCGTCGAAACGGCGTAGAAGTAGAAGAATTTGGGATAGGGTTTCCACCAAGAGCTAAAAGCTTGGGGGTTAAGAACGGTACTGAGTACACGTTAAATTGGTTGCCGCTCGGTGGATTCGTAAAACTCAAAGGCGAGCATGACGCCGACACCGAACCTGGAACTTTTGGTGCAGCAAGCTTGCCGGCAAAAATAAAGATTATGTTAGCTGGTGTTGTTATGAATATCGTGACAGCATTTTTACTGCTGACAATTCTTGCGTTTGTGGGAATGCCACGCATACTAGAAAACCAGTTTACCGTGGCTTCAGACACTGACATTGTACGGCGAGATGTCGTTGCGGCCTTTATTGAAGAAGGTTCTCCAGCCGATAATGCCGGTTTACAAAGTCAGGATATACTCTCGAGTATTGGACTCTCTGGTGGGGCGCAACGAGCGGTGAATGAGATAGAGACGTTCCCTGACATAACACGGCAATTTGCTGGCCAAGAAGTCGACATTGAATATCGTCGAAGCGGCAAACTGCAAACAACATCTACGACACTCAGAACAGAAGCCGAGGTTACCGAGAGTCAAGATACAGATTCTCCAAAAGGATATCTTGGTATAGTGCCAAATGAGTACGTGGTGCAGCGCTCGACGTGGTCTTCTCCGGTCGTTGCGCTCGGGTTTATGAAACAGATAACCACAGAGACGTTTAAGGGTCTTGGTACGGCTATCGGTGCTTTGTTCCAGGGTGACACCGCCCGGGCTTCAGCGCAAGTATCTGGTGTGGTGGGTATTGGGTTTATTCTCACACAAGGGAGTTTGCTTGGAATTCAGTTTGTACTGCTTATCATTGCAATCATATCTCTCACCCTCGCTATCATGAATGTACTGCCTATTCCTGCGCTCGATGGCGGGAGGTTGTTCGTTACACTGCTGTACAGAGCGATACGTCGTCCGCTAACACCGAAAACCGAAGAATGGATTCATGGGAGTGGTTTTATAGCACTTATGCTGTTGTTTGTGCTCATTACGATCGTTGACGTAAACCGATTCTTTTAGGTATGCAGATACAAGAAGTATTCGGAGGACTACTACAGGCGCTTTTACTGGCGGCACTAGCATTTGGATCGTATAGCTTTTTCAGAACACGCAATGCAAGTGTTTCAGAAAAAAAATCATCTAAAAAAAGAGTAAACTGGACTGCGCTCGAAGCGGTCACACTGACGATATCGTTTTTTTTGGTTAGCCAGATTGTTGCCGGTCTTGCAATAGTTGCTGTTCTAGGTTTGTTTAACCTAAAAATTGAGCTGCTTTCAGCAAACGCATCTACGGTCGTAAACTTCATTGTGTTTGCAATGTCCGGCGTGCTCACGCTGCTTTTTGTACAGCAATTCATGAAACGTCGGCAAACCCCATGGAGACTTATCGGCCTCAAGAAGATTAAACTCGAGAGGGATGCACTACATGCACTTGTCGGCTACGGTGTCTATTTCGTAACCTACTTGCTCACAATCAGCTTCGTTATACGGCTATTACCTTTTATTGACATTGAGCAGAAACAAGAGTTAGGTTTTTCAACATCTATTGGCGGGGCAAGCCTTATATTAGTTTTTGTGTGCTTAGTAATCTTGCCGCCAATAGTAGAAGAAATACTTTCTAGAGGTTTTTTATACACAGGACTTCGAACAAAACTGTCATACTGGCCGGCGGCGATTGTCACGAGTGTTCTGTTCGGTATCGCTCATTTGCAGATAGGTAGTGGGAACCCTTTGTTGTGGATTGCAGCAATTGATACGTTTATCTTATCGATGGTGCTTGTGCACCTACGCGAAAAGACTGGTAGTCTTTGGTCACCGATTTTGCTGCATGGCATTAAAAATGCTGTGGCGTTCTTTGTGTTGTTTATTGTTCCCAAGCTACAACTTGTAGGCTAGAATACTCACTAAGATGAAAACATACTTTATTGCCTTATCACTAGTCCCGGCAACATGCCGTATTTATTAAACATCACTTTATATATTATTCATTTGAACGGAGAAGCTTCATGCGACGATCACAATTGTTTACCAAAACCCAAAAGCACGCGCCAGCAGATGAGCAGGCCAAAAACGCACAGCTACTTATAAAGGCAGGATACGTCCATAAAGAGATGGCAGGTGTGTACGCATATTTACCATTAGGGCTCAGGGTTGTTGAGAACATCAAGCAAGTTGTCCGCGAGGAGATGAACGGCATTGATAGCCAGGAACTCATAATGACTGGCTTGCAACGAAAAGAGGTTTGGGAAAAAACCGGTCGTTGGAGCGATGAAGCTGTTGATGTGTGGTTTAAAACCAAACTACAAGATGACACCGAACTGGGTCTGGGGTGGAGCCACGAAGAACCGATTGTTGAAATGCTTAAGCAGTATATACAAAGCTACAAAGATCTCTCGGTCAGCCTGTATCAGTTTCAGACCAAAATGAGGAATGAGCGACGAGCAAAGAGCGGCATAATGCGTGGTAGAGAATTTGTCATGAAAGACATGTACTCCTTGCATGCTACTGCCAGCGACCTTGACACTTACTATAATCAGACAATCGAAGCATACAAGCGAGTGTACGCTAGGCTAGGAATCGGTAAAGATACATACGTGACGTTTGCGAGCGGCGGGGCTTTCACGAAGTTCAGTCACGAGTTTCAAACTATATGTGATGCAGGTGAAGATATTATCTACTTGCACCGAGAAAAAAACATTGCAGTCAACGAAGAGGTTATTGATGAAGCTGTAAAAGAACTTGGAATCTCTCAAGATGAGCTTGAAAAAGTCAAAACAGCCGAAGTTGGCAACATATTTAATTTTGGTACTCAAAAAACTGATGAAATGGATCTGTATTACACCGATCAGAACGGAGCCAAGCGATCCCTATACATCGGCTCATATGGGATAGGTATTACGAGAGTCATGGGAGTGATTGCTGAAAAGATGAGCGACGATAAAGGTCTCGTGTGGCCTGAGAATATTGCGCCATTTAAAGTCTACCTTGCATCCGTACTTGGATCTGATGCTGTGGTTTCTCAGGCAGAAGAATTGTACAAAGAGTTGACTGAAAAAGGGATTACGGTATTATATGACGACCGTGACGCAAGGCCTGGACAAAAATTTGCAGACGCTGAGCTCATGGGAATACCGTATAGGCTTGTGATTAGCGATAAAACTATTGAAGCAGGTGGGTATGAAGTTAAGTCTCGAACCGAAGAAGGCACGCATATACTCTCAAAAGAAGCTGTAATAAAACAACTGGCTTGAGTGGGGGCAACTTGCTATAATAGCGTCATCTGAGAGACAGAAAAATCTACGAAGGAAGGAAATATACTTATGAAAAAACAATTTTACTTGACGCATGAAGGCGTCGAAGAGCTTAAAACTGAACTTAGTGAACTCACTGCACAGCGTGGCCCAATTGCTGAGCGTATCAAAACCGCTCGTGAGTTTGGCGATCTTTCTGAAAACGCTGAATACTCTTCTGCTCGCCAAGAGCAAGAACGAGTCGAAAGTCGAATCTCCGACATAGAGAACATTCTATTGAATGTTGAGATAATTCAAAAGTCTGCAAAGTCAGATGTAGTAAGCCTTGGATCTACGGTTGTCCTTGAAAATGGCACAAAGAAGCAGTTTACGATAGTTGGGACAGTCGAAGCCGATCCATTAAACGGCAAAATATCTGACGAGTCGCCTATTGGCCAAGCGTTACTCGGTAAAAAACTCGGTGATCAGGTTGAAATCAAAACCCCAGCAGAAACAGCAACCTACAAGATTGCTACTATTTCGTAGTAGACTCACCATGACACAAAACAATCCCAGAATGTACAAGTCTAAGCTCAGGTCGTAATGCCCTTGAGCTGATTGTTGATTCATTATCAAATCTCCCGGTGTTACGACAAGACAAACCTGGGAGATTTTTTAATGTATGAAAGAAGTATATGGAACAGTTAGATGCAATACGTGAGATAGAGCGTATCCAGTCATTGTCGCACGAAGCGTTTGCACAAGAAGCTGCACTGCTAGAAGAGTGGGGGCTAGAAGTTGTCGCTGGAGCATGGGCGCTCTCAGCGAGTGCGATATTATGCGAACTTAAGCTTAGTTCTGTCTGGCGAACAGGGAACTTTGTAGTGGGTCCAGAGCTCATACAGAGAGCAAATAACGTAAACGTAAGATACATTGGGCTGTTGCAAAACCGCCGCGAACAAGAGTAAAAGTGATACAATACAGCAAAAGGAACAACTATGGCGACACTGAAAGATTTTCGCGACGAGCGACTGCGCAAATTAACAGAACTGAAAAATTTGGGGGTAAACCCTTATCCAGCTAATGCACATAAAACTCACACATTGCAGGAAATTACTGATAATTTTAAAAATCTAGAGAATCAGCAGGCAACCGTTGTGGGGAGGATATTGTCGATTCGTAAGTTTGGCAAAATCGCATTTATAGTCCTTCGGAGTGGAGAGAGCGAACTGCAGCTCTTTATACGGAAGAGCGATGATACAGCTGAGCCTGATCGATCTAATAGTGAGCTACTGCTACCACATGAAATAAACTTGCTAGACACGGGCGACTTCGTGCAGGCGACAGGCGAGATTATTAAGACGCAAACTGGCGAGATATCATTGCATGTTTCTAGGTTTCGATTGCTCACAAAAGCGCTTCGACCACTCCCGAATGAACAAGAGGGATTTACGGATAAAGAGCAACGAATGCGTCGCCGATACGTCGATATAAATGTGAATTCCGACGTACGGCAACGCTATATCAGGCGTAGTTTGTTCTGGCGAGCGACCCGTGATTTCCTAAACGATGAAGGCTTTATGGAGATCAACATTCCAGTGCTTGAGTCTATCGCAGGTGGCGCAGACGCCAATCCTTTTGTCACACACATGGACGCGCTCGATCAAGAGTTCTTTCTGCGTATAAGTCACGAATTACCCTTGAAACGGCTCTTAGTGGCTGGGTACGACAAAGTATTTGATATTGGCCCACGGTTCCGTAACGAAAATTATTCTGATGAACATCTGCCTGAACACATCGCAATGGAATGGTATTGGGCGTATGCAGACTGGCAAGACGGTATGAAGTTGACGCAATCTATGGTGCGTTACATCGCTGATAAAACGTGGGGAACGCGTCAGTTCACACTTGCAAACGGCCAGTCAGTAGATCTTGGGTCTGATGACACTGATTTCCCAAGACTCAGCTTTATTGAACTCATAAAAGAACGCTACGATTTAGATGTATTTGCATGTAGTCTCGAGGACGCTGTCGCAAAATTAAAAGAAGCTAAGGGTGAAGTAGAAAAAATTGATAACAAAGCCCGAGTCATCGATAAATTATGGAAAAAAATAAGAGTTGAACTTGCTGGTCCAGCGTTCTTAATTGATGTTCCAACGTTTCTGCAGCCGCTTGCTAAGACACAAACAGGACGTCCTGAACTTACCGAACAGTTTAATCTAATCTTGGGTGGAACTGAAGCCTGCAAGGCCTACTCTGAATTGAATGATCCCATTGATCAATATAATAGGTTTTTGGATCAGCAAGCGCTACGAGATGCCGGCGATGACGAGGCACAAATGATGGATATTGATTATGTCGAGGCGCTAGAGTACGGCATGCCACCTGCATGTGGTTACGGTAATTCGGAGCGTTTATTCTGGATGCTTGAGGGTGTTACAGCACGTGAAGGTGTGCCATTCCCGCAACTTCGAAGTGAAATCGACGCGACGACACAATCAATATATCCTGAAATTAATCTGTCCGAAAAAACCTAAAAAGCTTATACTTTACGCATAAAGAGGCGCCCCGTGATAGAAGTACAATCTGTCAGTAAATCCTACGGTAAAAAATCGAACCAGTTCCATGCTCTAAAAAATATCTCATTCACGATTCCCGATGGTTCAATCGTGGCAATTGTTGGCAAGAGCGGCTCGGGCAAGTCAACACTCATGCATGTCATGAGTGGGCTCGAACCTGCGTCAGAAGGCACAGTGACTATTAACGGGAAAGTGTTCGAAAACATGAAAGCCAAAGATATTGATGTTTTTCGAGCTACTGAGATGAGTTTTATTTTCCAATCCTTCTTTATCGAGCCAAATCAAACGTCTTTCCAGAATGTGATGCTACCACTTGAGATCGCCATGATACCGCGAAATAAACGTGCCGAATATGTGAACGCTGCGCTTGAGGCAGTCGAGCTTTCTGATAAAAGTGACGTGAAGGCAGCGAACTTATCAGGTGGCCAAAAACAGCGCCTTGCAATTGCTCGAGCAATTGTCCATAAACCAAAACTTATTTTTGCCGATGAGCCAACTGGTAACCTTGATAGTGCGACAGGGGAGCATATTATTGAATTATTGTTTAACCTCAATAAGACGCTCGGGAGCACGCTGGTTATTGTAACGCATGATCGCGAACTTGCGGCTCGTTGTCAGGTGCAAATTAAGCTTAAAGACGGTGCGATTGATGAGATTGTCAAAAAAGGAAATCTATAATGCATATACGCGATATCGCCAAGCGTAGTCTTCGAGGGCTCAGGGCTGCAAAAGTGAGAACGCTCTTAACAGCGATGGCGATTGGTGTTGGTGGTTTTACACTTACCATTACGCTTGCCGCTGGGAACGGCATTCGTGACTACGCAGACACGATTGTCAGTAGTAATTTTGACCCGAGTGAGTTACTGGTAGGCCGTGACTCAGAGGTGAGCAATACTGGAGCACCATCTGATAAGCCAAAAGAGTTTGACGATTCAGTGTCATCTATCAATCTCGGGGATGGTTCTAGCAGCTTACAGGTAAAACAAGTGACGCAACAGGATATTGATGAACTAGAAGCAAACCCTAACATCGAAGAGGTGAGACGCCCTTATCAGATTGCAATCAGATACGTCACAAGAGAAGGCCAAAAGCAATACACGGGGGGAGTCGAAGTATACAACGCCGCACAAAAACCTGAATTAGCAGCAGGGGAGCTGCCAGTGGGGGGTGACATTGAAAGTGGTGAGGTATTACTCCCAGAGTCTTACATTAGCGTGCTTGGATTCTCAAGTGCTGCTGACGCTATAGGTAAAACAATCAAAATTGTTGCTGAAAAGCCATTCTCGGCACAGTCCTTACAAGTAATAGCTACGGATGCAGAGGCAGGCTTAACAATCAATCCAGAGAGTGTATCTACCGAACCCGAGCAGGTCACCAAAGAGTTAACAATTCGGGCTATTTCCAAGCGGCCAGTCGCAAGCCTTGCATTCGGTGTCATGCCACTATACATAAGCAATCAAGATGCCCGAAGCTTGTATGATTTTACAGCTTTAGGAACGCCAAACTACGATAAGTTTATATTTGTGTATGCAAGAGTTAAAAGTGGTTCAAACCCAGATCAGATCCAGAGAGTAAAACAAGAACTCGAATCAGCCGGATATTTTGTGCAAAGTAGTGCGGGAATTCAAGATACTCTAAACCAATTCGTGAACGTGCTTCAGACTATGGTGGCGGTTTTCGGAGTTATTACACTGATTGCCTCGGTGTTTGGAGTTATTAATACACAGTACATTAGTGTGCTTGAGCGCACGCGAGAGATCGGACTCATGAAAGCACTTGGCATGAGCGGGAAAGATGTCAGCAGACTATTTACCATTGAAGCGATGTGGATTGGTTTTTTGGGTGGGTTGATAGGTGCGGTTGTTGCGCTCTTGATTGGATTACTACTAAATCCGCTCATAACGAACGCACTAGAGCTTGGTGAAGGTAATGACCTGCTTGTCTTTGATGTAGTTCAAATTGCATTACTGATTGTCGCTCTTGTGGCGGTTGCCGCGGTTGCTGGGTTGCTACCTGCACGCAAAGCCGCAAAGCTTGATCCAATCACCGCCCTTAGAACCGAGTAGAAAACTATTGGTGTTTCTGCGGCATGGTATATGATTAGATTAGTTATGGATTTACCGCCAATTCCCCACGAGCAAGAGCCACACGAATATCACAATCCTGAAGAGTCTTTCGAGAATGTGATAAGTCGAGCAGCCAACTACGAAGAGTACCTCAACAGTTTAACTGATCAGGAAATAACAAGAGATCTTATGCGCGATATCGTACAGGATCTTGACGGTAGGTGCGTTTTTCTCAACCAAGATGTAATTTTTTCTGGAGAAGGCTTATTCCCCATAATCCAAGAAGGCAAGTTCGTAAACGATTATTGGGATAATGTAGGTGTTTATCAAGGAAAAAGTAACGGATATTTTGTAAAAAAGCTTAGGCTGAACGGTGAATCGAAATGGCATGTACTTCACGGAGCTACCTTCGCGGAGTATACTCGCGAGAACGAATCAGGCACGGTTTCGAGTACGCATTCGTATAGTTGTTTTTTGAAGTATGATAGTCCTTTCATGTTGTTGTCAGATGTTGAATCAATCTATTACGAGGAACCACTCGACGTACATAATTACTTGTCGCAGAAATCTGATAGTCTTACAAAAGTTGTAGGTTCAGGAGATTTTCAAAAAATGACCGAAAAGCAACAAAGAGATTACCTTGATAATTATGCAGTAGAAGTTGAACGAATTACAGCAATCAACCAGTCCAATCTTTCGGTTGAAGCGGGACATTGCTATGTGATTTCTGCTAATGATAAAGCACCGACGCCAAGGTTGCTTATGACCCGAAACATCTTACTTGGTGGACAGTGTTTGGGTATTATGGGGTTGAATCCAAAAGAGGCCAGCAGTGGCAGTGAAGTCGCTCGGAAAATATTGAATAAGTCTGGTCTTTGCCTAGTACTTGATCCAGCAGAAGAAGTAAGCGAAAAAATCCAGACACCCGGTTTACTGTATGTACCTATTTCTGGTCAAAAAATAGGAGTGGTAATAAGCCGACATCCTGCTGTCTGATATAGTAATGACAGTTTATTAATAGGAGAAATATTCATGAAAGCTATGTGGAACGATACGGTTATTGCAGAAGCAGACAAGGCAGACCTCATTTATATAGAAGGCAATTGGTATTTTCCGAAAAGTGCAATCAAGCTGGAGTACTTTCAACCGAGTGAAATGCATACCAACTGTCCATGGAAAGGCGATGCGAGTTACTACAGCGTCGTGGTTCAAGGCGAAACAAACCCCGACGCCGCATGGTATTACCCTGAGCCAAAACCAAGCGCATTTGAGCAAACAAAAAAAGACTTCACCAATTACGTCGCATTTTGGCGTGGTGTCACTGTTACGGAATAGCGTCAAGATATACCATAAATACTAACTATGGTATAGTTTCTGCATGGCTACAACAACATCATCGAAGGCAAAAACCAAAACTGCTAAAAAATCTACGAAGACTGCGAAAGCATCAACTAAAACAACCAGTACTACAACTAAAAAAGTAGCACCAAAAAAAACTGTGTTAGCAAAAGAAACTTCTAAAACTCCAGCAACCGCGAAAACAAGTACACCTGGAAAAGTAAAGAAGCCCCGAACAGCGTTGGACGCAAGTACAAAGCTGAGGATTTTCAGTGCAGTTGTATTTACGGGACTCGCAGTTGCTGCGGTGCTACTCATGACAAGTGCTGCATACACACTCACCGTAAGTTATCTAACAAGAGATGCTCTAGCGAGCCAAGCTACAACTGTCTTTGCACCTGGCTCACAAGCAATAATGGATGTTGAAGTGCGCTACGCACTTGCGCTGCTGCTTGGTGTCGCTGCTGTGTTTGCGCTTATCAGTGCCACAGTACTTCGTAAGCGTTATCAGCAACAAGTGAACTATGGTGTCGTACCGCTTCGCTGGATTGGACTTGGTATCATCCTAGCTATTATGGCAGAGATTGTGCTTGCATTAAGTGGCGCCCAAGACCTTGCAGTTATTAAGCTGGTCAGTGGACTTATGTTTATATATGTCATATTCGCATACTTAACTGAAAGACGGCATGCACTTGGGTTGTCATCCAAGGCTACTTTTCTTGGGGGGCTTGCAGCGCTATCGTTACCAGTATTATTGGTGGTGGGTTACTCACTGAACACATATATTTACGGAATGATCAGATACCCTTGGTACGTATATGCAGTACAAGTAACATTTATAGTTGGCTTACTCCTCATAACAAAAAACCAGCTTAAACAAATTAAAATGAAGAAGAAGTGGACAGACCCAGTTTTTGTTGAGAAAAAATATGCAATGATCAACTTCTTGGCACTGTCTGTATTCGCAGCAATATTGATTCTCGGTTTGCAATCTAGTTAATGCAAGAAGAAGTTACAATTGAAAAGCTTGTTCATGGTGGTCAAGGAATCGCAACTCTCTCAGATGGGCGCAAGGTGTTTGTGTGGAATGCACTCCCGGGTGAAAAAGTAGCTATAGAGCTCAGAAAATCCAAGAAGTCTCACGCAGAAGCGACTGCAGAAACAATTATTACGAGCTCAAAAGATCGTGTTGAACCCAAAGACGAAGCATATTTAAGCACAAGTCCGTGGCAAATCATGGGTTTTGCCGCAGAGAATACTTACAAAAAAGAAATCTTAACTGAAGCGATGCAGCGTGAACACGTAGAGTATTCGCCCGCTATTGATTTTTTCCATGATGATCGTGAGTGGCACTACCGAAATAAAATGGAGTACAGTTTCTGGGGAGATGAAAACGGTCTTCATTTAGCGTTGTTTCACAGAGGTAGTCACGGAAAACGAATTGTCCACGGTAGTAGCATTGCAATGCTAAGCATTGATGAGGCTGCAGAGAAAATTCGCAGTGTACTGCAGAAAAAAGGCACTCGTGCTTCACGACTCAAGACTGTCGTTGTACGCAGTAATCAAGCGGGTCAAACTGTAGCTGCGCTTTTTGTGAAGGACGAAGACTTTCCTGAAATAAACGAACTGTCTGATATATGTTCGGGATTGGTGGTGTACTTTTCGAACCCAAAAAGTCCTGCAAGCGTTGCAACAAAAGAGTTGTACCGGTATGGTGATATCGAACTCACTGATGATATAAAAGGCTTTCGTACGGTCTATAACGTAAATTCATTTTTTCAAGTTAATATACCAGTGTTTGAGCTAGCACTAGAGTCTATCCGTGTGCACATCGCAGGTGTATCACCACGCGTGGATATGTACTCTGGAGTCGGAACTATGGTGCGTCCACTTGAGGCGACCGCACTTGTCGAGATAGACAAGCATAATATTGAAATGGCCAAACGAAACGTATCAGATAGTCAGGTCGAAATAATTTTTGCATCTGCAGAGCATGCAGTTGCGCATATTCCTTCAGAGGGCGCACTGATTGTTGACCCACCGAGGGCTGGTCTTCATGCAAAGGTCGTCGATGCACTACTAGATAATGGTCCTGAAGTGATAGCGTATTTAAGTTGCAATCCAAGCACCCAAGCACGAGACCTTGCGCAGTTACAAAATATGTACGAAATAATTATCATAGAAGGCTATAACTTTTTCCCAAAAACACCGCATATCGAGAGTCTTGCAATATTACGCCGAAAACTAAAACCGTGAGTAAAGAAGTCAAAAATGAGATTACACCGATTTTTAATAAATGACAAGTTAGAACTTAAGCATAGTTTTTGGATTCACGATAAGTCGATCGTAAACCAATGGTCACGAGTATTGCGCTTTCAGGTCGGCCAAGAGGTCATTCTTTTTGATGGAAAAACTCACGATAGACTCTACAGGATAACTGTTATTGATGACCGTGAGGTGCACGTTGAGCATGTTACTGATTTGAAAAGACAAACACCCACCATAGAACTCTACCTTTTTTGGTCTTTACTGAAAAAGGACAAAAATGACTGGGTACTTCAAAAAGCGACCGAAGTTGGCGTAAGTCACTTCATTCCACTACTTGCAGACAGATCTGAAAAAACTGGCTTTAATGAAGAGCGCGCTCATAAAATTATCGTTGAAGCTGCCGAACAATGCGGTCGTAGTGATATTCCGAGTTTGCGTGAACCAATGAAGACCAGTACTGCACTCAAGGATTATTCGGACAAAATAACACTATACATTGCTGAGCAGGGTTCTGGGTCTGTAGCTGAGCCTAAAGGTGAAATGGGTATATTAGTAGGTCCTGAAGGTGGCTGGTCTGAAACAGAAAAATCACAGTTTATTGAACACAACGTGATGCACGTTAGTCTTGGTCAGTTTACGCTTCGCGCCGAAACAGCCGCAGTCGTGGCGTCACACAAGCTGCTACAATAACAGAATGAATTATTGGAAAGAGCGAAGTCAGCCGTATAAACCAGGCCAAACAACACCGTTTAAAGTCAGCCGTACAAAAATTGAGCTGTTTACGCAGTGTCCACGATGTTTTTGGCTCGACGCACGACTAAAGATAAAGCGTCCGAGTAGTCCGCCATTTAATATCAATAAAGCAATTGACGAGCTTTTTAAAAAAGAATTCGATCAGCATCGTGCAGCCGGTACGCAGCACCCACTTCAAATAAAGTTTAAAGTAGCAGCAAAGCCGTATGCTCACAAGGATATCGATACCTGGCGACATAATTTTACGGGGGTGGCTACCGTGCACAAACCTACAAACTTGCATGTATTTGGCGCCGTTGATGATGTGTGGGTAGACGAGACCGACCAGCTCATTGTTGTTGATTACAAAGCGACCGCAAAGGACAAGCCTGTAAAGCGCCTCGGACCCGTTGGTGGTTGGCAAGACACGTATCGTAGACAAATGGAAGTATACCAATGGCTGCTTCGAATGAATGGCCATACAGTGAGTAACGTCGGCTACTTTGTGTATGCCACAGGTGATGGCAGTAAAGACTCGTTCGATAATCGTGTTGAATTTGAAACGCATGTATTTTCACACGAGGGAAGTGATGACTGGATCGAACCAACACTCCAAGAAATGAAACAATGTCTTGATGGCGATATGCCAGCAGTCGGCACTGCGGCAATGGGCGGTGAGTGCGAACACTGTGCCTACGCTCGCTCGCGAACTATGCTCACGATTGAAGCGCTCAAAAATCGATAAACAACAGTCTCTTGGGGTATACTAGATATATGCTAGATATTCAGTTTATTCGAGACAATCCAGATACAGTTCAAGAAAAAGCGCAGCAAAAAGGCTACGATGTTGATATACGTGAGTTGCTTGAGTTAGACGGCGAACGTCGCACACGCATCACGCAAATAGAAGAACTCAGAAAAAGACGAAACGAACAAAGTGCCGATATAAAAAACCGTCGCCCAACTGAAGAAGAGATTGCCACTGGCAAGCAACTCAAGGAAGAAATCGCCAATCTTGAAAAAGATTTAGGGCTTATGGACGATAAGTACACAGCACTTATAAGACTAGTTCCTAATATGCCAAGCGAAGATACGCCAATTGGTGATAGTGAAGATCAGAATCTAGTTGTAAAAACAGTTGGCGAAAAGCCGGATTTTAGCTTCGACCCAAAACCGCATTGGGAAATGACCAAGTTTATTGAACAAGAACGTGCCGCCCGAATCAGTGGTGCTCGATTTGCGTACTTGCAAGATGGTATGGTTCGAATGCAGTTTGCGTTAAATCTTTTTGGAATGGATGTCTTGACTAATGAAGACACGCTTAAGCAGATTGCTTTAGATAATAATTTAGAAGTTAGCACAAAGCCATTTCAGCTCATGCTGCCACCTATGATGATGCGAACCGATGCATACGAAGCTACATCGCGTTTAAAGCCTGATGACGTCACGTTTAAGCTAGCAAACGATGATTTATGGCTCATAGGCTCTGCCGAGCACTCACTTTCGGCATATTATATGAATGAAACGCTACCAGAAGGGCTAGATCCTGTACGGTTTCTCGGCCACTCTTCTTCGTTTAGAAGAGAAGTGGGGAGTGCAGGTAAGGATACAAGGGGTATTATTAGGACACACCACTTCGATAAGCTTGAGATGGAGTCTTTTTGTACACCGAGTCAATCGCGTGTCGAACATGAGTTTATGATTGCAATTCAAGAATACATCATGCAACAACTCGGATTAGCGTACCAAGTTGTATTGAAGTGTACATTTGATATGGGTGGCCCAAATGTACGTGGTGTTGACATCGAAACATGGATGCCTGGTCAGCAGCTCTACCGCGAGACACATAGTGCAGATATGTTGGGCGACTACCAGGCCAGGGGACTTGG
>JBGTLD010000029.1:0-15931 GCA_041744275.1 Saccharimonadales bacterium (SeqCode)
TCCTGCAATGTCTTGTGTGTCAGATGTGACTTCAAAACTTACTTCGTATTGTACGTCAATACCGTCGGGGCTGGTGCCAACCGCTGAACTACTCATTTTGATCTGACGATCACCGAGTAGCCCGTAGGCGTTTACTGTTTGACTGCTTAGCAACGGCACTAAGCTCGCTGCAAACAGTAAACTAGCTGCAGCCAACGCCGATGGCCTGCGCAGTTTATCTGCTAATACCATAGAATTCTCCTTCATGGTTTTTTTATTTTGTTAGTAGCAAAGGTAATGTACCATCTAAATCGATATAAGCACAAGAAGATTATGAAGAAGAGTTATCCACAGCAGTGGACAAAGCAGACACGACTTGCTTAATACGTCCCTGTTGCAACAAGCGTGTGAGTGAATGTGTACAACCCAGACGGAGTCGATTCGTCTATGTTGAATATATATGATAGCGTAAATATTGTAACGCTAGTGCTCTCTAGTGAACTGGCTATCACATCACCCTTTTGATACTTAAATACATTAGGAGTTGCGTAGTCAGTTGCTACTTGGCCAAATGAAAAATCTGTACTTTGCTGCGGCTGCGCGCCAAACGCCACAGGGCTTGTATTTGCAACTAGATTCATACCGAACTGCTCGGTACCCGCAGTAGAAGCAGTAGGGCTTGCGAGCGGACTAATTTGTGAACCTGGTCCTGCATTGTTTGTTGGAGGGTCTGATTCTGTCGTCACAACATAGCCAGACGCTTGCCATGCACGTACGTAGAATGTACCGTTTGCGGTACGTGCTTCATCTGTGTCTAGAAAACCTAGATCAATGTTGTTGTTTGTCACAACAAATTCAATAAAAGGATCTTCGGTCGTATTAAAGCCAGCATAGGCATTAAATAAGTTTCCTTCTGTATAGCCTACGGTTAGTTCACCAGCAGACTGGCGTGATCTGAAATTATCAGACGATGCATCAAGCTCACCTCCTGTACCAAAAAACGTTTCATTGACTTGGAAATTCGGTGAAGACGATGTTTGCGCAGCAATTGGCGCAGGTACACCAAAAATCACAAAGGCCATGATGAACGTCAACGCTCGTTTTTGTTTATGCATCCACATTTATGTGGTGTATTGTGCACGATGCACAGGTTTTTTTCAATGTGTTTATGTTTATTCATGTATTTGTAGTAGTATGAGTATTAACATAAGTGTATTCATTATCGTATGGAAAATAAACCCGAAGACATAGCAGAATCAAGCTCACTGGAAACTCCAGAAACTGTTAATAGTGGCACTGCGTCGCCAGGCGCTGCCGCACCTGCGCCCCCTAAAAAGAAAGTAAGCACAAAACTCCGAGACATTATTTCGAAAGTGAATATTTATTTACTGCTCTTTATATTCATATTGCTCCTTGCTGGAATGCTCGTATTTGTTGGCGCACAGCGACAACAGCGCGACCTTGCACAGCCAGGTATCAATACCACTCCCTTGAGTACCGAAGCGCTCAATCAACTACGTGGGACTGACGCATCGGTTGGTGACCCCAAGCAAACGCTAAGCATTGAATCTAATTCTATCTTCACTGGTAGTGTGCTTGTACGGGATAATCTAGAAGTAGCAGGAGAGATTCGAGTTGGTGGAGCTCTTAATTTACCTGGTATTACGGTAGCCGGGGCAAGTTCATTTGATCAAATTCAGGCTAACAGCCTATCTATTGCAGGTGACACCAACATACAAGGTGCACTTACCGTACAAGGTGCACTTACCGTCAGTGGTGGCACAACATTTGGTGGACCAATATCTGCACCGCAAATAAACACACAGAACCTACAGATTACCGGCGATCTTGTCATCACAAGGCACATTGATGCAGGTGGCGGCACCCCCGGCCTCACGAACGGAAACGCTCTTGGCGCTGGAGGTACTGCGTCAGTCAGCGGCACAGACACAGCTGGAACTATTTCTATAAACACAGGTGGCGGCCCAGCTCCAGGCTGTTTTGCGACAATTAGTTTTGCACAAAATTTCAGTGGTGTACCACACGTTGTGGTGACACCAGTTGGTCCTGCAGGCGCAGGACTAAACTACTACGTAAATCGTACGGCGGCGAACTTTAGTCTATGCACAACAAACGGTGCACCTGGTGGATCAAACTTCAGCTTTGACTACATAGTAATAGATTAAACAATCAAATTACTGCCGAATTTATTTCGTCAGTAATTTATCCTAATTTTTGAAAAGAGTAGCCAGAGAAAACCTATACAGAGACCCACTTTAGTGGGCTGTTAATAGTTGTCTCCTTGTGTTAGACGTCTAGAAATACAACAACGTCATCAGTCTTAACGTGCATGATACCTCTGTTGATCGATATCTTTTCCTCACTTTTGTCTGTACGAACAATCACATCTCCAGCATTAAGAAGCGTCATGAAATTGTGATGACCAGGCAAGATATCAAATGGACCTGTATCGTTTACAGCAGTTATACTAACTGCAAGATCATCGAAATACACCTTAAACGGTGCATAAACTTTGACGTGCATATGTGCAGCATCACCAGTTATATTTTCTGCTGATGCACTAGAGTCCTTACCTTCGTCGTCAGCCATTAGGTGATAATTTCTTCTATCGATTGTAGTGTTTGTTCACGCGTGAAGAAGTCACCCTCCACTCCGGTATGTTTTGTCATAACATTCATGTTTTGTGTGAAGTTTGCAATCAGCTTTTTAGCTTTTGCATAGTCTGCACGGTCAGATGGCGATAGTTCATTTTCACCAATAATAGCAATGATGCCCTTTAGTGATTCGTACTTCTGAAGCAATGCTTGTACTTGTACGCTCAATAAGTAATGCCTATCGCCTACAATGGCCGGCGTAAGAAGACTTGAGTTTGTATTGTTCAAGTCAACCGCAGGGCGAATGCCTTGCTCTGCAACTTTACGTGAGAGCACAATAATTGAATCGAGCTCGTGCTGGATAAACTGTACAGCAGGGTCTGAGAGGTCATCTGCAGGTACATAAATAGTCTGGACTGACGTAATGGAGCCCTTCTCATTTGAGCTTAATCTATCTTGCAGTACTTTCACATCAGAGAATATTGTCGGTTCATAGCCACCTTCGTTTGGTACTTGGTCCAAGATAGTTGCAAGTTCGTTACGAGCCTGAATGTAGCGATACATGTTGTCGGCAAAGAACAGAATATCTTTGCGCTCTTCATCTCGGAAGTATTCTGCAAGTGCGACGGAGGAAATCGCTATAAGAGAACGTTGCACTGGATTTTCATTCATCTGCGCAAAGAACATACACGTGTTCTTGAGTAGATCATTCTCTCGCAGTGTGTCCCATAGTTCGTGACCTTCACGAATACGCTCACCAATACCAGAGAAGAAAGACAACCCACTACCAGAACGAGCAATATTGTTAATAAGCTCCATTGTAAGTACGGTCTTACCAACACCCGCACCACCGATAATACCAATCTTGCGGCCTTTCACAAACGGGGTAAAGAAGTCGATAACCTTAATGCCGGTTTCAAGTATTTCTGGTTGGGTAATCTTAAAATCAGTTGAGCGCGGTGGTAGCTTCATGATGTCTTTGCTACCCGTCTGCGCGAGGTCGAGCCCAGGCATGCCATCAAGTGGATCGCCGAGCGCATCGAGGATTCTGCCAATTGTTTGCTCGCCGACCGGCACCTGTATACCAGCACCGGTACGTACGACGTTCATACCCCGCTGAATACGCCTATCAGAACGAACATTCAAACACATAGCAATTCCGTTCGGTTCGAGGTGATCTACGAGCAATTTTGTGTCAAAACCGTTCTCAACAAGAATCACCTCACCAATACTTGGCCAATCTTCATCATACTGCACCCGTACAACGAGATCTTTAATCGATACAACCGTGCCCGCCATAACTACGCTTCTACCTTTGCTTTACGGAGACCGTTAACAATCTCTTTTAAGCGCTCGTCTTTGATGCCACGTTTTGCACGGTTATACGCTAGGTGCAAATCTGCTTTGGCTTCATCGGCACGGGTGTGTGACGCTGACATCGCTCGAAACCGCGATGCATACTGTGCTAGTTTCGAGTTAAGTATCAACTGGCTAATCGCAATTTGCATCATTGAGCGCTCAAGGTGATCCACAACGTCATACGTACTTGGTTCAAATATATAATTTGCCTCACTGATAATGTCTTCACCCTCGGTGACGGTTCGTCCTTTTTGTTGCACTGCCGAAGAAAGCTCAATACGTTTTACGTCTTGCACCATTAGTGAAACATATTCCTGATAAAACACAACGGTCGACTTGTAATTCTGGACTTCTTTTATTATTGGCGACACATTGATGTTTTGATCTTTCTTCGGCAATTTGAAGTATTTTTTGTATGAAATACCGCGCTGTGCAAGCTGCACAGCACCGTGGTGACCAATCACAATGATTTCATTTTTGTCCTTGTCGTAACTCTGGAGCATAAGGGCTATTAATTTCTGGTCAATGTCTCCACTAAAACCACCTTCGGCAGTAATAATTATATATAGTTCTTTGTCTATAACTTCGACTTCAGCGTTTGTACGGCCAAACCCAAATATGGCGCTCACACGTAACTGCGAATAAATATGCCACAACTCGTCGAAAAACTTTGTCGCTTGTAGTACTTGGTTTTTTACCTGTGCAATGCGCATACTTGCGATACCCTCAAAGACACTCGTGAGCTCCACAAGCGTACCCATTGATTTTTCTTCACGTTCTATTTCACTTGGACGTTTCATGATTTTGCCTTTGCTGGTTTTGGCTCTTTCTTTTCTGATTCTGATGGCTCTGTTTTTGCTGGTTCTTCAGTTTTAGGCGGCGGGCTTGCTCCTTTTAGCTGAATGCTACATTTTTGTAACAACTCGTCACGAACAGGGTCAAACTGTTCCTCGGTAGTAATTTTGGTTGCACATTCACGGACGTTTAGTTTGAGCGTGCCCACATCTATAAGCGCCGCGTTCTCAGCATTAAGAACTATATCGAGCATGAGTTGTTGGGCCATTAATGAGTAGGTGTCTGTGGGGCCTTGGGTAAATAGTTCAAATAGTTTTTTACCTGTTTCGAGCGCTCGTTTTGCTTCTAGCGCGAGCTCAGATCCAAAGTGGGAAAACTCTTCTGCAAGTCGATAATCTGCAAGCAATTTTAGTGTTTGCGAGGCAAGCTTCTTTTGACGCTTGTTGTGACCAATACCACCAGCACGAGTCACACTCAAACCCACATTAAGTGCCGGCCGCACACCATTCCTAAAAATATCCATGTCTAAAATCCATTGACCGTCAGTAATCGACATAATGTTCGTTGGTAAATACGCAGTAATATCGCCACCAGCTGCATTAACCACTGGAACACTCGTTAAATGCTTGCCTGTGCTATCAAGTCTTCCTGCACGCTCAAGTAGGCTAGAATGCGCAAAGAACATGTCTCCAGGGTACGAGTCACGCCCCGGACTGATACCACTCATAAGCGCAACTTCACGATATGCGTGTGCATGACTTGTGAGGTCATCATAGATAATAATTGTGTCTTGATCACACTTTTGCCATAGATACTCTGCCATAGCACAGGCGACATATGGTGCAAGGTAGCTCATAATAAGAGACTCAAACATGGTAGAGACCACGACAATAGCTTTTTTAATACCACCAGTTTCTTCTAGGAGTGACAGTAACGCATCGATGTCACTGCGCCGCTTTGCGATAAGCGCATACACGACGACTTGGTCGGTGTTTATCTGGTTTACCGTCAGTTGTGATGCGAGTGTACTTTTACCTGATTTACCGTCACCAAGTAATGCCATACGCTGACCTCGGACAATTGGAAACAGTGCGTCTATTGCAGTTACGCCACTTTCTAGCTGCTCGCTAAGCAACTTACGTTCATACAATGGTGGCGCGGTATTAAATACCGTCCAAGCTGAATCGGCAGCAATTGGGCCTTTACCATCAAGTGGTTCGCCAGTCACAGACACAACTCTACCAATAAAATCCTTACCAACCTTGCATACAAGCTCTTGGTGTTGCACAACTGCCACCATACCAACCGTCAAGTTCTCACTCCCTAAGTGAAGAATTACAACATGATCTTGGAACACCTGGTGCACAAAACCTTTGCTGCCGTCTTCAAACATGACGAGCGCATGGACACTACATGGCTGGAGACCGTGAGCTTTTACAAGGAATTTATCGACAGCAATAACTTCTCCAACAGGGTTACCTGAGGCGATCATTCGCTCAAAGTGTTGATCGGTCGCATTAGCCATTTACGACGCCTTCTGGTGTTCTAACCGTAGAAGATTGTAACGTTTTGAGTAGTACATCGCGTTTTGACTTAAGTCGCTGTCGCAAGCTAAAGTCAAAATACTTATTCGTAGAGCGCACAACACAACCTGCACCAATATTTGGCTGTAAACCAACTTGTACAAGCACGACTGGGTGAATATTTGTTCTTAAATACGTTACTACTTTTTGCATAAAGTACGGTGACGGGTCTGCGCTAAAACTTATGTGTAACACTGGCGCTTTTTGTTTCACAGCTTCAAGAAATATGTATAGTCTGTGCCTGTCTGCCTGCTGTAGCATGTTTAGTTTATTGAGATCCACAATAGCGTCGAGTAACCGACTTGTTTTTGGTAGTTGCATGCTTGTTCCTGGCTGCCGAATTGCTGTTTGATCCATAAAGTCTTCAAGCGCACCAACTTCACGTAGCAAACGCCCAACGTCTACGACCGTCGCGACGGTAGTCGGCATTAACAAATCAGCCTTAAGCTCCATCAGTAATATCCCTTATGAGAGCATCTTTGTTCGCTTCGATATCACTCAGAATATAGTCTAATTGATCATTCAGGTCGATCTGGTCACCAATTGCTGCCAAAACGTAGTGGTTTACAATATCGGCCATATTATCTTGGAAACGAGTCACCATACGCTGTTTTTCGTTTGCTATTTCTTGGGTCAATTGCTGGCCCATTATCTGCCTTTGCTCTTCAATTGCTTCTTGTGTTTTTGTGATTGATTCAATGGCGAGCTCTTTTGCATCTGTGATTGATTCTTCATACTTAGAAAACTCATCTTGAAGCTTGCGAGTTATTTCAGTTTTCATAAACTCATTTAGCTGAGAGGTGGTGAGTCGTAAGTCCTGCTGTAGGAACATAGCGTTCTCTCCGATAATTTTCTCGAAGTGTAGTCGCCCACGATTGCGCAGCTCTTCTCGAAACTCATCATTGAAAATATGCTCAACGTCTTGCTCTGCACGCTCAGTAAATGCCTCTATGGCGTTTTTAGGATGAGAAGTAGCATTTGTACCAGAATGGCTCTTCATAATCGCCCACACCGCCACAAACGCAGCAACACTAATGCTGAGTAATACTATTATAAGTCCTGCCAAATTCACGAGTATGTTCCCACCTTACATTCTTTTTCGACAACTGCCTTATGCTTGCTTATAGCCTTAGTATTAAATATACCCCAAACAAACCGCTTATGAAAATAATTAATCCAGTAATAATGACTTGTATCATACTTCTGACGATTGATTTTTTACTTAATGGGTTACGACCGATGGATATAATGCCGCTACGCACACCACCATACATCAACGTTCCTGCAGCTATAGAACTGATTATAAACACTGCAAGACCAAGATAGACACGTATTGGATCTACCTGTTTTCCGGCAATCGCCTCACTTGCGCGCCTAAGTACTTCAGGAATATCAGGTTCTTCAATTTTCAAAAGTGGGTTGCGAGAAACAGATATATCGACAGGCAACCGTGCAATGTTCACTGTTCTTGTTTGACCTTCGGTATCGGTGATTTCAGCACTACTGACCACACCTTGGTTACCATCAAATGCTGCTAAGGCGCGCCCAACTATAATTGGCTCAGCGTTACCTGCCTTCATACCAATACCATTGAATGCAGATATCGTGATGTAATCTCCGGCATTGATCGGGCCGTTTTGGCTACTCACAAGCACATCAAATCGACCGCCGGTCGCCACAAACACTTTTTGACCTTCGGCCGACAGTGTTACCGGTGCGTCATTAGCATCAACCACAACTCCGAGCATCTGGTCCATCTCATCGAAGGTAAGAGGCTTCACTTTCGTTGTATCCTCGGCAACGAGCCGGACTATCATGCCGCGCTCGAGCTGCTCGTCTGACCCATAACCTTGTGTGAATGGAGTCGATGACTGCGTTGACTGGCCTGGCGTGCCTGCGTCTTGTGCTGCCAAAGGGTTAGCTATACTAATAACAACCAACGCAATAAGACCTGCGAAGGCAAGAATTCGATTCGGGGACAAGAATTTTCTGATTTTTGTCTTGTACATGTGCACTTTTCTTAAATTGTCCTCAGTATATCCTAAACATGAGCGAAATACCAAAAGGGGCTTTGTTTCGCAGTAATTTAGTATGCTTTGGCTCTTAAAAGCTCAGACAAAATAGAAAGAGTTGTTTCTAGGTCGTTTTTGGTGGTCATATTACCAAAACTAAAACGCACACTTGAACGTGCCTGTGCGTCATCAAGACCAATCGCTTTCAATACGTGTGAAGGCGCGTCACTACTTGCGCTACATGCAGAGCCGGTCGCACACATAACACCGCGCTCATCAAGGCTCATCACAAGCCGTTCATTATCTACTCCTGGGAAGCTAACATGCACATTATTTGGCAATCTATAATCTCGCGAACCATGCAATGCGACTGTCGGGGCAATAGCATGAAGTCCATCTATAAAGAAACGTTGCAGTAAACACACCCTGTCTGATTCCTCAGCGCGACGTTTCTGTGCGAGCTGGAGGGCTTTTGAAAGCCCAATACTTTGAGCAGCGCTCTCAGTACCACTTCTGAGACCACGTTCTTGCCCACCACCGACAATTTGTGGTTGCAACACAACACCAGCACGAACATACAGAGCGCCCGACTGTTTTGGGCCATAAATTTTCCCAGCATTAATTGTCATCATATCGACACCAAGGCGACTCGTGTGCAGGTCAAGATATGCTGCCGCCTGGCATGCATCGGTGTGAAAATACAAGGGGAGTGTGTTGCCAGCTTTTTTTCTGAGTGTGCGGATGTTTCGTATTGTGGCTGCAATTTTTTTAAGAGGCTGAATGGTACCAATTTCATTATTTGCATACATAATACTTACGAGCACAGTGTTGTCATCGATGGATTCTTCAAAAGCTTTCATATCTATGCGGCCATCTGGTTGCACGGCTACTAACGTACAGTCATATGACGAAGCTGGCTCAAGTACTGCGTCGTGTTCTATCGAGCTAACTACTAGATTCGCGTTTGGATATTGTCGCATTACTCCATGAATTGCTAAATTATTACTTTCTGTACCCCCTGAAGAAAAAATAACTTCTGCTGGCCTCACGCCCAAACATGAAGCTACGCTTGCTCGTGCTGTCTCAATATCTTTTCTGACGCTTTTCGCCGCTAAATATTGTGCAGATGGGTTGTAAAAATCATCAGCAAGGTACTGTTTCATTACAGCAAAAACATCAGGGTCGAGCGGTGTAGCTGCTGCGTAATCAAGATAAATTTTAGGCGTGGAAGACATACAATAACTATATCGTTACGATGCAAATGAGTACAACTCTTGACCAACCCGCTGTTTGTAGATCTTTGCCGCCTGGTATAAGCGCTGAGCTTCTTGCGGGGTGAGCGCCTGGTAGTGGCCGTTTCGAGATTTCAGAATGCCGTTTGGACGTACGTCGTATCGTGTCGTTGTGATCTGCTTTTGGCCATTGGCATCAATCCACTCCTCGTGCCATACCCACGTGTGTTCATCAAGACAAAAGAATTCGCGTCTTCCGCCGTTTCCTACAGCGCCAAATAATTCACCACCAATCTTAGCCTCGTGACGTATGAGGTCTCTGTATAAATCAGCACGCCGTTGTGTTTGGCGGTTACTGACAGTGCTGCCAATGATTCCGTTAAGCAGCTTCTTGATCATATCCACTCCTAAGTGGCTGCTCAAATGCGTGATAAACATTGCCAAGTGCTTTTTCTTGATCAAGCGCTTTGTTTTCATCTTCTACTATATGTAATGGATTATGCGGAATAAGCTGCTCGGGGGTTGTTGTGGTACTTGTGGGGTTAGGAATAAGTATTGGCGTGTAGTCTTCCAACGGCACTCCCATAGCATGCAGTGCACGTTCGGTATTTGACACGATTTTATCAACAATTTCAAGACGCTCACTCGCAAATTCAAGATGCGGCTTGGGTTGTTGTTCTGGACTCGTGAATGGCATGGTCATATTCTAAATAATTCTCTCGCGTTTTTTGTGGTTACTACGGCAAGCTCCTCTAGCGGTTCATTTCTGATTCCGCATAAAAAAGAGGCTGTGTCCACCACATGTTTCGGCTCGCACATTGTACCACGATAAGGCCTAGGAGTCAAGAACGGTGCATCTGTTTCAAGTACCAGCCTATTGAGTGGTACCATTTTGGCAGCTTCGAGCTGCAGCGCGTCTTTTGTGAATGTCATTATTCCGTTAAGTCCTATATATAAATCCCTTGAGAGCGCGTCTTTAAGTTGCTTTGAGTGAGCAGTAAAGCTATGTATAACACCTGTTAAACCTGAAAAATTATCGAATATAGGCCAAAAATCATCAAACGCATCTCGAATATGAAATATGACTGGTAGATCATGGTCTTGAGCGAGCTGAAGCTGAAACTCTAGTACGCTGATTTGATCAGCTCTTGGTGAATGCTCATAAAAGTAATCGAGCCCACACTCCCCAATTGCAACCACTTTTTCGCAGCCTGCGAGTGCCGAGAATGAACCCCTGCCTACGTTTACTTCCTGAAAAGGCCGCGATTCGTGGGGGTGGATACCAATACTCGCAAAACACGCAGGGCGATTTTTTACAAAGTGGATCGCTTGCTCGCTATCACGAAGTGTTGTGCCAACACATATCATAGTATCAACCCCTGCTTCAGTAGCGGATCTAATGACTGAACCTGCATCGGTTATACCAGCTTTATGCCACTTTGAAGTGACTGAATGCTCAAGAGATGCGTCTCCCTCAATTTCATGAATGTGGCAATGCGTATCAAAAAATCTCACTGATGTATTGTACGCCATTTTTTTTAGATAGTACGTTAATTAAAACGTTTTTATTATCCGCTATCGCGTCAAATAGAGACGTTTTTTGAAACTATGCAGCAATAAAGGGCTTGGTGATCTTATTATGTGTCTTTACGAGGAAAAAGTGTGCCTTCAAGTGGCCGTATGACGCCGTCTTCAAAAACATTTTTCATTTTGTGAGCAGTTTCTGGCATGAATGGAAGTAAAAGGTCGGCAATCTCAAGCAAGCAGCTCACTTGATATGCCAGCACTTCGCGCAAATGTTCAGGGTCGCCTTCTTTACTGATTCTCCATGGCTTTTGTTCATCGATATATTGGTTAAGACCTCTTACTTGATCCCACACCTCATCAAGCGCTCTATCGAACTTACATTTGTCCAGCGCGTCATGATACTGAGCAATGTCATGCTCCGCAGGAGGAATACTGCCAATAATACCGTTTTGATATTGCGTTATCATAGCCATGGTACGTGATACCGCGTTTCCAAGCTCATTGGCAAGCTCGCTGTTATAGGCTTGTTGTAATTTTTCCATGCTAAAATCACCATCATCGTACGAAGGTATGTGCCGCAAGAAGTAATACCTGAGCACGTCTGCACTATATTCATCTAATATATCTTTGGGTGCCACGTAATTTCCCAGTGACTTGCTCATTTTTTTACCATCAACATTGATGAATCCGTGCACAAAGAGTGTTTTCGGCAATGGCAAACCAAGTCCCAGTAAAATCCCAGGCCAAATTGCTGCATGAAAACGAAGAATGTCTTTTCCTATAACCTGCACATTTGCGGGCCAAAACTTCTTAAAATCGTCATGCTCAGGATAACCAAGCACAGTAATGTAGTTCATTAAAGCCTCAAACCAAACGTACATCACCTGAGTAGTATCACCAGGAACTGGAATACCCCAAGATATTTTGTCTTTAGGCCTACTAATACTCACGTCTTCTAAACCGTCTTTTATAACGTTCTGGATTTCATGCTTGCGTGTTGAAGGGATAATCCTGAAGCTTCCGTCACTAATTGCTTTTTCGATCTGAGGCGCATAGTTTGTGAGTCTAAAGAAGTAGTTTTCTTCTTCAATTTTTTCATACGGCTTGTTGTGGTTCGGGCATACCCCTTTATTTTCTTTTGCGACTGCCTCTGTTACAAACGCTTCACAACCCGTACAGTACAACCCAACATATTTGTTCTTGTAGATATCCTTTTCGAGGGCTTTCCAGATTAATTGAGCTCTTTGCTCATGTCCTGCGTCAGTGGTACGGATGAAACGGTCGTTGCTGATATTAAGCGCTTTGCTTAAATCACGAAATGTTTGGCTCATGGCATCTGCAAATTGCTTTGGAGTTTGGCTATTTTCTAAGGCTTTTTCGGCAATTTTTCCACCGTGTTCATCTGTACCAATACTAAAAATAACTGGCTTTCCAGCAGCACGAGCGGAACGGGCAAGAACATCAGCCATTATAAATTCAAGTGCGTGCCCAATGTGAGGCTCACCATTAACATAGGGAATAGAACTTGAAACGAAGTAATTCATACCTTAACTGTACCTTATTTACATTTTACGTGCATGCGAAAGAAAAATAGTTGCCCGCCCGGGCATAGATCTACTATAGGAGATACTTTGCTGCATGAATATCATGAGTATATTCTACCACCTATGCACTTGTATATTTAGTAGCCAAGTGCCAAAGAGTACAATACTTACAATGATAGGACTTGAGCGATGTGCCATGCTGCCACTGTGCCGTTAACGCTGTCGCGTTTGCCTGATTTTGACTTTCAAACACCATTTTGTCGTTGCAAGGTAGTAACTGAGTATTATCTTCCATGTCTGTGTGCTGCAATTGCAGCCCTCAGCATGTCTACAAAAATTTTTTGTTTTGCCTCTATAATCTCAGCACCCTTAACACCTTGTGTATTATTTCTAAGCGCAAGATTTTTGTGTCGTTCTGCTGTTTGATAATATGCAATGACTTGTTCTTTCGTACGCGGAAGCATCTGAGGGCTAAACTCAAATAAATGACCGTCTTTCATAAAATAGCTGTTTAGTAGCGGTTCTAGTTGAGATCCGTGCTTCAGCTCAGGCCTATTTTCGCGTAGCTTACTTACGACATCAATTTTTATGCCTGTTTTAATATCTTCTTTAAGTTTATGAATATACTCTTCTCTTGCATCAATCATTTGAGGAGTTAGTCTACTAACTGACATGTCTCGTATCGGGTGCAGTGTAAATTTTGGATTCAACAAAAACGTTCTTTGCGACCTCTTGCCCTGTTTGATAATAACAACCTGCTTGATATTAGGAATGATCGTATTTAACTCGTAGCAAGCGCCCCTGAGGAGTTCGAGTGGCTGATCATCATCTGTATCCGCTATTACTTTCAGTAAATCGTACTCAGTAACGCCATTGCTGTCATGGGTGCGAGCAGTTTTAATACGGTATGTAAGTAGCCTATTAAACAATCTCCTGCTTTCTGGTTTTTGTATGTCATAACGTGAGCTTTTCGATACAAAGCCGTACCGATCAAAATGCAATGGCAACGATATATTTTCAGCAGCGTCACGTAAAAGTGTGTTCCTGTTCACCACATGAACGTCTACATCTGAAGGAAGGTCAAGTGGTACTATTTTGTCTTGGAGTTCTTGATATTTTACCGCTATATCGATAACCTCACCCGTAGCAAGTGGTGGTACAACAGAAAACTCATCATCTTGTTCTCTTTTCAGAAAAGGGTCGTTTTCGAATGAGTATGTACTTGACATACTTCTATTTAAGACATTTATATCACATAAGTCAAATTATACTGAGAGATTTTAATCAATAAAGTCTTTGCATAATCGCTCATAAATGGCGTTTGTCCAGCCAAAACCAGTTTGTGATGGGTATAATCCTTTAGCTGGCGGCTTTCCTGGGCTCACCACGTTGTACTTTTCTAAAAATACACCGTTTGCCTCAAACCACTTCGTGTTTGTTCTCAGCCATTTCATGGCTATTCGACGCGCATCTTCATGATACCCGTATCGCTGCAACCCTTTAATAACAATGTACTGTAGTGGCGCCCACCCGTTAGGGTATGCCCACTGGGTTGGCATAGCACCAGGAACCAGCGCGCCAGGAACAACTTGTTGCAACGCCTGTCCGTCGGTAGTAGTGAGTCCGCCGCGCTGCTCAAACCGTTTTAAGGTTTTTACCAAATGTTTCGCCTGATCTTCGTCTACCATTCCAGCCCACATAGGATAAAACGTCGCGAGCGAACTTACGGTGCCACGCTTTTCTTTTGCAAAGTTATAGTCGTAGTAAATGCCGCGTAAATTACTCCACATAAGCTCTTTCATGGTTTTTGCACGGTGTCTTGCCGATGTTTCCCAAGTTGCTGCTGTTCGTTTATCCTCGATATGTCGATAGTACCGTGCAAGGTCCCTTTCGTACTTATACAACAGTGCATTCAGATCAACCGGCGTGTAGTTGAGGGCCTTGCGATTAAACCGCGTTGTCATATCCCAACCGCTCTCGGCTTCTGCAAGGTCGTGCAGATAATTAATATCGTAATAGCGACTCAAGCCCTTATACACTAACCGCGAGTTTGGTTTTGCTGTACCAAGCCATACTGTTTTGTATTCCATTTCGGCAATAGTCATTGCACGTTTCAGCCATGCATCTGGCATGTTGTACGCTTCATATACTTCCCATATAAACGTGGTAAGGAATGGCGGCTGTGAGCGACCCATCAAATAAGTACGCGACGCATTTGGAATAATCTTAAAGCGCTCAAACATGTGGAGTAAATTCTCTACAATACCGACCACAAGCTCTTTATGCTCAAGATCATACATGCCCTGCACCATGAAGTAACTGTCCCAGTAATACATTTCATTAAAATCAAATTCATGACCTTCTTCATATGCAGGCACTAGGTAGGGGTTAGGTAAGCCAACTAGACTTTCATCGTCTTTGGTATGTGTTCGCTCCAGCTTAGACCAATATTTCGCAATGTAGGCTCGGGGCGCCTCAACATCTGAACCTGAAACATCGTGTGGTTGTTTGAATATATGAATAGCCATAACAACTAGCCTATGTTAGCTCTCGGCGATGGTCAAGTAAAACTCTGCTTTGTTATTTCTGGCGCTTGCGCATGTTTGGGTTAAGTTCACGCTTGCGAAGTCGTAGGCTTTTTGGTGTCACTTCGAGGAGTTCGTCGTTTTCTATAAAGTCAATTGCCTGCTCAAGACTGAGAATTGTGGCAGGTGTCAACTGCACCACGCCATCACTCGATGAGCTTCGCATATTGGTGAGTTGCTTTGCCTTACAAACATTAATTTCCATGTCTTCCTGTCTTTTGTTTAAGCCAATTACTTGCCCTGCATAGACTTTTTCTGCAGGGTTTACAAATACAACCCCTCTATCTTCAGCCACTTGGAGTGAATACGGCGTCGTCGTGCCGGTTTCATACGCGATAAGCACACCGTTGCGTAGTTGTTGCAGTGCGGCACCGAGAGGTTGATAGCCGACCATAAGGCTGTTCATAATGATTGTGCCTTTGGTGTTCGTCATGAGAATGTTTCGCATTCCTATAAGTGAGCGTGTTGGGAGTTCGTATATAAGCTTAGTAACCCCTTTTGGGCTTGCAAACTGCTCTTTGAGCACTGCTCGCCGTGATCCTAGCTCCATCTGTACCGTACCAACGTGTTCAGCCGGTACTTCAATGATTACTTCTTCGAGTGGCTCCATGGTTTTGCCATCTTCTTCTTTGGTTACAACTTGAGGTCGACCAACCTCAAATTCGAACCCTTCACGACGCATAGTTTCAATCAAAACACT
>JBGTLD010000030.1:0-8285 GCA_041744275.1 Saccharimonadales bacterium (SeqCode)
ACGATTTTGGAGTGCCCCAGAACAGAAGCAGAATATTTATAGTAGGTTTTAGGGAGGACTTTGCTAATCTTGCTGACAAGCTTAGTTTCCCTAAATCAATTCCTGCTCACAAGAAAGTTGGAGACTTAGTTGAGGGGATAAAGCTCAGGGATATATTGAAAAGAAAATTTGATCCATCACTGATTCACGGTGCAGTCATTCCACGATCTAGGAATGCGTTTCAAAGAGTAGATGAGCTGAATGATTTCTTTATCTTTTGCGATACACGAAACGGACATTCAACTGTCCACTCTTGGGATTTGTATAAGACTTCAAAAAGAGAAAAAGATATTTGCTTAGCAATTATGAGAAACAGGCGAAAGAAGAAATACGGTGATGCTGATGGTAACCCGCTCAGTATCCAAAACGTTTCTGAGCTGATTCCTAATCTAAAAGTGCAGGAATTAGATAAATTAGTGGATAAGCGAATATTGCGAAAAACCCCTGACGGGAAGTACGCTTTGCTCAACTCAAAAAACTCCTCTGGTATTGATGGTGTGTATAGAGTCTTTTTGCCTAACTCTAAGATATTCTCTACGTTAACTGCCACGGGCACTAGGGACTTTATAGCAACTGATTATGTTGATTGCGACGATCCAGCAACTTACAAACAGTGTTTCATTGAACAGATATTCAAACAGAAAAAGTATCGCCAGGTAAGCTCAAGAGAGGCTGCAAGAATTCAAGGCTTCCCAGACGGGTTCAAATATCACGAGAGTGACTACAGTGCTCAGAAGCAATTCGGTAACGCTGTTTCACCACCTGTGGTCAAAGCTCTTGCCAAAGAGGTTATAAAAACTGGTGTTTTTGATACACTAGTAGTTAATGAACAAGGCAGAGAAGCAAATAATACTGGAGAAAGCAAAAGAATGGATGCGTTCAAGCTTGATCCCCAGCCATCTAGCTAACACAAAAAAGCTAGTGAACGCTAACGAGTTTAAGATAAACCCATTTTTGTGGCCATATCTAGCCAATTACTATAATGGCAATACTGATTACAGGTCTCTGGCAGAAGCACTATTTCTGCCACGGGCACTAGGAACATCCATCACAACTTCGTTCGGTGGAGCAATACAGAAGTTTGTAAGTACTGTTTTCTCAGATGAAAGCTATGGATCCGTTGTTTCTGGTATAGACATTGAGTTCGTAGATGCAGTTGATGGTAGAAAGAAATACTGCCAGCTTAAATCTGGCCCAAATGGTTTGAATAACGATGATGTAAAAACCGTAGTTGATCATTTTAATGCTGTTAGAAACCTTGCAAGAACAAATAACTTACCTCTTCAGCACGATGATATGGTACTAGGTGTGCTGTATGGTGAACCAAGTGAAATGAATGGAAACATAAAAGCTGTAGCAAAATCATACCCTTTGTATGCCGGGAAAGAATTTTGGTTTAGGTTTACTGGTGATCAAGACTTTTATGAAGACTTGGCTTTAGCTATGGCTGATGTCGCAGAAGAAGTTAACGTTAGAAAAATTATTGATGAGACAATTGATGCATTAGCCCAAGATATTATTCAAAAATATCCTGATATCTCTAAATCTAAGAAACTATAAGCTCCTGAACAAGCTCTTTTGAGTAGCCTCGTCCACTGTCAGGTTTTGGCATAGTGAAGGTGATTGAATAAGGTATGGATTCAACCTCACTATCCCAATAGATAAACTCATATGTGAACTATTGTAGTTTACAGGGGTGAATATAGCAATATATAAGGTGTATGCAGCTTAGTTCACTTGGTGGTGATGTATGGAATGTTATTTTCAACACTAATTTGATACGGAGTATTGCCAACTTCTGGGGCTTCGTAGTTGAGGTTAATGCCAAAGTCGGTGCCATCTGGCGCGGTGTATCTACGTGGCGTTTCAGCTGAATCGCTCAGGTGAATTATACCGGACACAGTTTTTATAGTAGGGCTGCCACTTGGCTGGTAGGGATAGACTGTAATGCTCTCAAGCGTTACGCGGCGCATACTAACTTCTTGAGTTGTCTCACTATATGCGCCAATTATTACCTCGTTTGGGTCGCTGGTTGGCGTAATCCATGCACCATGCAAATGGGTAAGTGTAATGATGTTCGGGTTGTTTGTTTCTGGTTCGGCAACTCTAATTACACCGTCTATAATGTGGTGGTCTCTTTCGCTCGAGAACATCGTTCGTGCTAATTCTAGGTCTTCAGTTTCACCTGGAGTAATATCAAGTACTTCGTAGTCAGTGATCGATGTGCTGTAGCCGCAGATAGCGCTTGCTGCCTCGCGGCTGAAATCTATACGTGGGTACTTTTCTGATAAATATTCTCGCATAATTTGCGCAGATTCAGGCGTGCCATGGGTTTTACCTCGTAAATCGTATTGCGCAACCAGATTACCTATGGAACCAGTGCCTATTGCGCCTGATATGTACGCCTCAGACCCACTAGCGCCAAGACTGCACGTGGCACCGTCTGCTGTCTCTGGCATGACAGCCCACGTGACGTCTATGCCTCGAGCGGTTCCAGTACCGAGTATCGTAAGGTCATAGGTTTGTAGTGAAGTCGCTTCTTCCGGATACGCGTAACCTACAGCACGCTGTCCAAGTGATGAGCCAGTCGTGAGCCTGTTTTCATACGCGTTCACAACAACTTCTGGAGCGGTGTTTCCAAGTGGGATTAACGCAACATCTTGATTAGCCGATGTAGGCCTGATTACCGAGTTTACTTCTTGCTGATCACCATCAACGGTAGATAGACGCACCTGAGGGGATTCTGCTGTGCGAGAGCTAACGCTGCTTGGAAGGCAATGCCCAGCAGTACTAAATCCTACAGCGACGCCATTGTCGTTTATGGTTGACCCAGAGCAGCTGCGTGGTCCATTTGTTATAAGGACGGGGTTTTCAATAATAAGCTGAGGGCGTGGCACGACGGCATTCGTATGACTTGCATACGGGTCATCAAACGTGAGGCCGATACCTTCTGGGTTAAAACTAGTTTCAACGACTGTTTGCGGAGCTTCATGGGCTGCATCTGAAGCGGCTACTCCGCTTATCGCAGCAAAAAGCCCAAGCGTTAAGATTACAGCTCCTCTACGAACGGGGGATACTTGGTCAATGTCTTCTCGCATTTCGCCGTAAAGCATATATCTATATTATATCACAGATGGTCAAGTTTATCAAAGATTCACCCCTTACAAGGGCTTGTATATATTGACATATAACCACTCTTATGCTATAATTACATATGACACTATGTCGAGAGAAATTCTCCGATATTTTCCCCGAAAGGAAGTGTTGTACATGATCAACATCATCAATGCCAAGAGCGTCACCGCCATCATCATGGTTCTTTCGCTGATCGGCATACTCGTTGCTAGCAATGCTGACGCTGAAGAGAACAACTTCAGTGCAGGAGAACCAAACGAAAGTGTCTGCATCAGCGGACACACCGAAAATGGTGAGAGCATCTACTACTGCGAAACCTTCGATTCCGAAGGGGTGCTTGTGAGTATGAATGCGAACTGCGCTGGTCGTTGCACTGGTATTTACCAGATCGCTATCGTCGACCTCTACGGGCCAGATGCTCTGTCTGTAAGTAACGTGCCTTCAAATGCACTACTGTTGCCGCCTGTAAGCTCAGACCCAGACGGTGTTCGCGCACGACTGACAGCCTATATGCCTACGCATGTCGCTATCGTCGGAGGACCGTCTGCCGTCAGTAATGACGACATGCGTGCTGCATTCTTTGCAGTATACTATGCCACTTCCTCTGACCACCCATTGGTTTTCGATCGCTTCTATGGCGACACGCGAGTGGGTACCATGTTGTCGACGTTCGACGCTAATCTGTCACAGATGGGTGGAGGTGTCTCTGGCAAGTAGTTGATTAAGTTCATGTAAATCGGGAAACTCCCGTCGCCGCCTATTTTTTCTCTCCTTCGGGATCGAGACATAACTAGGCGGCGCTTTTCATTTTCTCTGTATACTTACCAGTATGATTATCGACCTAACACACCCATTATCACAGGACACGCCAGTGTATCCGGGCGACCCTCAGTTTGAGATCACGCTTGCTGCACAATTCCAGGATAACGGTTACGAGGGCCACATGCTCACAATGGGCACGCACGCCGGAACGCATATCGACGCTCCATCTCATATGATTCAAGACGGCAAGCAGCTGAGTGAATACACAATTGATTCATTTGTCGGCAGGGGAATGTGCGTAGATGTTTCTGCAGGCTTGGATATCGATGTCTTGAGTAGCGCCGATATCAAAACAGGCGACATCGTACTTATAAACACCGGTATGCATCGTCGATTCCACGAGCCAAGCTACTTTGAAGATTATCCAGTGTTATCGAAAAAAGCAGTTAATCTGCTTGTTGAAAAGCGGGTTAAAATGGTTGGCCTCGATACCTGTAGCGCTGATATTATGTCTGATTTTCCGGTTCATAAATCACTACTAAGTGCCGATATATTAATTATTGAAAACCTCACAAACCTAGACGCGTTGCGTGGCATGGGTGATTTTATGGTGTATGCGCTGCCACTCAAGCTTGCACTCGATGGTTCGCCGGCCCGAGTCATTGCCAAGTAGTGTAAAAATTTTTATTCTACGTGATAGCGTGAAATAAAAATGTTTTTAGGGTGGACTTGTGTGGAGGGGTATACTGGTGCTATGAAAAAAGTTTTAATCACGGGTAGTAGCGGGGTTGTCGGTAGAATCGTAACAGCAGGAGCTGAGTTCGAGGTTACGCATTATAATTTACCAGAGTTCGATGCACTAAATTATGAACAGCTGGTAGAAGCTGCAAAAGGCCATGATGTACTTATTCATTTAGCTTGGAACAAGACGCACGACGATTGGCTGACAGAAAATTTTGATACAGAGAACATGCAACATTCATACAATGTGTTGCATGCAGCTGCTGTTGCGAGTGTGCCACGGGTAATCATTGCCAGTTCGGTACATGCTGACAAGTTCGCTCACCGTGAAGTACGGAGCTTACTCAGGCCGTACGAGTTACCACTACCTGACAGTCCATACGGTGCGAGTAAAACCATGATCGAAGCCATGGGGCGTTACTTCGCTGACGCTAAGGGACTCGAAGTTATTTGTGTTCGGCTTGGCGGCGTTAATAAAACTGACGTACCACCGAATTCACCCGAGTCAGAACGTCACGTATGGCTAAGTAGTCGCGACTGTGTGTCGTTCTTTAATGCCGCAGTCGCTATTGACTCGGTGCCAGGCAAGTATGCTATTACCTATGCTGTTTCTGACAACGTATGCAGAGTGCATGACTTTAGTAATCCGTTCGGCTGGAAGCCCCAAGACGGTGCCGAATAATTTAAGAAGTAGGTTGTTCGTCACCCATACACAGCGCTATAATGATGAGCATGGCAACTAAAAAACCAACCGACCTTGAAGATATAGCTGACGCAATTAATGCATTGGCAACGCAAATCGATGCGCGGTTTGAGCAAGTCGACAAACGTTTCGAACAGGTTGATAAGCGTTTCGAGCAAGTCGACAAACGCTTCGACGATATAGAGGGAAGGCTCGCGAACCTCGAGAAAGGCCAGCGCGAGATACGCGAGTGGATGGAGCGTATCGAGAGTCGTCTTTCAGGAGTCGAGAACGATATCAAAGAAATCTATGACCGAATCTTGGCAATAGAAAGAAAGTTTCCGAACGTTAGCGAGAAAGAAATTCGCGAGATGGAGCACAAGCTGTCAGAAATGATCAAATGGGCGCGTGTTGTTTCTAAGAAGTACGATGTTCCACTGCCAAAACTATAGGTTCAAAAATTACAGCTAGGTAGTATTCAGATTCGTATACCTGATGGTGAGCCTGAGAGGCCACTACAATCAGTACATTTTAGTGATAGTGTAATTTTTGTTTTTATTTTACGCTATAGCGTGGAATAGAAATATGTTTGAGAGTTGTTGATGAATGTAAATGAGGTGAGGGTGATAGTGGATGGGGTGATATGAATTGAAGGGGCAATGGACAAGCGCTGGGATGCAGGCTGCATATAGTGCTTGCAGATAGTGCTTACGCTAGGATAGACTGAGAAGCATAATGAAATTACGTAAAAAAGACTCTAGCAAGCCGAAGCTTTCCGGCGAAGGCAAGTCGGATATATTTAGTATTCATGACTCTAAGCCATTGCCAACCACCGGTAAGTCGCATACATTAGCTTCAAGGTTCAATCCAGTTATATCTATTTTGATCGGCAGTCTGATCCTTCTTACTATCGCTGGATTCATCTATTTAGGAAACAGCAATACAGACGATAATATTGTTCAAAACACCGATGAAATAAGTGACGATCAAGCAAGTTTTTCACCGCCAATAAGCGAGCAGCTTGCAGCTAAAAAGCAGGAAATAGCTAACTCTGGCGACCAAATACCCGCAATAGGTGCGAACCTACTTATTGAAACAGCTTACATTGCGTACTTACAAAAAGACCCTATCGCAGTAACGTATGCCTCAGAGGCTTTGAGCATTATCAATGAACAGGGTTTAAATCCAGAATTGTACGGACAAATTACTGTCGATATGCAGCAAATAATAGACGGCACGTACACATTACCGCAATAATAAAACCAAACGTCGCGTAACCTATACGCACAATACTAAAATGCTAGGAATTATTTGGGTATTCGTCTGCGATGAATTTGAGTAGGTTGAATGTACGATCGGTAACACCACGTATTCCTGTGCCAATTCTACCGAGTCGCAACAACGAACTTGTTTTCTTGTCATCAATAAAATCGGCAAATGCATTATGTGCACCTGGTTGTTCGCTGTCACCGTATACTCCTAGTGGTACCACACCCTCTTGAGCGGCTGCCATTGGCCCAGCAACAAGGGCTCCTTCGTATGAGCCGGCGTTGGTGACAACCACAGTCTCTACTGGGGCATTGTTCCGGAGATTTTCTACAAAGTACCTGGCAACTGCTGCGCTAGTGGCGGTGCGCTCTGGCCCTGCAAGCCGAGTAGATTCAGCGGTAGCGAGTTCTGTTGCTTGGCTGACTATAGCTTCTGGTACCACGGCTGTACCACCGACAGTTATGATATTTTCCAAATCAGCTTCATTTTGATTTAAGTATTCTGCCGTTGCTTGCGGTAAGTCGCCTGTACGAGTTAGTACAATTGGTGATTTGTTTTCCGCACCAATGAGTCCGGCAAAGGTTGCATCTGCAAAGTTTTCGCCGTTTACAAGCAGCGCTTCATTGGAAGGGTTATTAGAGCCACGTAGTTCATTAATTGTTTCGGCAACTTCTACAGCAGTAGCAACACGGTCTGGTCCAGAAATACGCTCAGTTGTAATACCTGCAGATTGCAGGGCTTCTTGTACGTTTTGTGAGAGTGCGGCAGTACCACCAACGAGATAGGCACGCTCTGCTCCAAGCCGAGTAATTTCGTTCGCAACATCACTTGATAGTTCGTTGCTAGGGTTCAAAAGCAACGGGCCTTCTACGGTTCCTGCTAATGATGCACTCGAGAGTGCATCTGGGAAAGCTTCAGAAGTTGCAATCACAACTGATTGGGCTGATTCATATGTTTCAACAGAAGCTTGCACTGACGTCAGGACAGGGTCATCATTGCCAATTGTGAATGTCTCTGCAATCGGGTCTTCTGGTTCAGGGCCACCGACGCCACCTTGTAAAGGTGAGAAATATTTTTCACCACGAACGACTATGCTTTCTCCCTCAGGTCGTGGGCAGTCTATTGCCGGTATCTCTAGTCTGGCTCTTTCTGTATGGTCGCTGCCATCACTGTTATGAGCTAGCCAGGTGAGTTCGGCATCAACGAATTCAGCAGGCACTGAACTTTCTGATGAATCTTTTGAAATCTGTGCAGAACTTGAAGGTCTTGATTCTCCCTCGAATGTACCGAACGGCATAACAGCTCGGAATGATAATGTATGCATGCTACTGTGGTTGATAATGTCTAGGCCTTGTACGGCTACGTGATTACCACCAAACGAACTACAACCACTATAGGTAGAGAGTGTTTGGTCGCCGAAGCCTTCATCTTCTCTAGCGTGATCTGCATGTGCAACACTTGAGTCAACAGACAAGACTGACGCTAGTGCTATAGGCAACATGAATCGCCCAAGTGTACCATGTGCTTGCTCTCGTAAAGTGGCCAAAATAGGCCTAAATTCGTTACTGTTTTTTGCTTGTTGTTCGTTCATGTATGAACCTTTCTAGTCGCTTATTCTTTGAAAAGATAAAATTGATAAAATTATTGTTTAACTTAC
>JBGTLD010000031.1:0-13796 GCA_041744275.1 Saccharimonadales bacterium (SeqCode)
TGATGGCCTGTACGACAGCTTCAACGACGTCATCAACATGAGCAATGCTTCCCTTTCGCATTCCCCTGTTCGGTGCTGTTCCATGGCCAATAATGGATAATTGTCCTGAGTCATGGCTATCAGCCATACCGACGATACATCGTACGGTACTTGTTCCAATATCTAGGCCAAAGTAATGATCTGGCGACTGTTCGCGCATGTGTGTCAGTATAACGCTTATTTTTATACTGCACAATCACGCACTCAAAAGTCGCTACCAAACAAGCATAGTATTTTAACTTAGAGTGTCGTAAGAATCTCGAATCCTTTGTCCGTAATGAGTACAGTGTGCTCAAAATGTGCGGCAATCGAGCCATCATTGGTTTTGATCGTCCAGCCGTCTTGATCAACATGTACCTTGTGGGTTCCGAGCGTTGCCATTGGTTCAATCGCTATTGTCATACCCGCTTCAAGCTGGTGCCCGCTCTTTGGTTTACCTTGATTTGGTATATTGGGATCTTCGTGAAGCTCGTGACCGACACCGTGCCCCACGAGGTCACTGACGATGCCGTATTTGTGTGGATTTAAAATACTTTCTATCGCATGACCGATGTCACCAGTTGTAACGCCATCTTTGAGTTGCTTAATACCCGCCATCATCGCAAAACGTGTTTGTTCTAATAATTTTTGACGATCAGGGTACTTGTGAGCGTCACCAGCAATAACGCTAATTGCACTGTCTGTTATCATGCCATCATACGTGACACCGAAGTCTAATCCAATCAAGTCACCATCTTCAATAACTCGCGCACCTGGAATACCATGCACCACTTCGTCATTTACTGAAATACAAATTACATCAGGGAACCCTTGATACCCGAGGAAACTCGGCGTACCACCAGTGCCACGCAGCTCTCGTGCGGCTAGATCTGCAAGATACTTTGTGGTCATGCCTGGCGCGATTGCTTCTTTAAGTGTTGCGTGCACCGTGGCGAGTAGCTTACCAGCGTGACGCATGGCTGTTATTTCAGAATCTGTTTTAACTTTTGTGTACATACGAGCTACGCACCTATAACCTTGCGTATCTCTTGGTGAATAACTTCTACCGACTGCTCGCCGTTAATGGTGTGTACTGGTATATGAGCGTTACTGAAGTGTTTTAAGATTGGCTTAATTGTGTCTTCGTATTCTTTGAATCGTTCAGCAATAGCATCATGGTGATCGTCTTGCCTGCCACGACTCAGAAGCCGCTCTTTTACGACCTTCTCAGATGCCTGCAAGTGTATAACTGCAGATATTTCTAATTGCCCGTACTTTACTTGCGCGAGTAGCCAGTCAGCTTGCGCAACTGTGCGCGGAAAACCATCGAGTACGTATTCGTGTTCGGTATCAACAACATTTAAGACTTTCTGTACCAGGCCAATAATTTCTTTGTCGTCCAGGAGTTTGCCGTGTAGCATATCTTTGCGTCGTTCGCCCGATATCAACATGCGCAAAAATTCACCAGTTGATAACCATGGTAACCCGAGTTGATCAGCGAGCATGCGCCCTTGCATACTTTTTCCTGAACCGGCCACCCCCATAAATATAATCACTGTGCGAGTCTTTCTTTTACGAGTCGAGCGATGAGTGAACCATCTGCTTGACCAGCTGTTTTGGTTTTTACTATTCCTATAATTTGACCCATAGCAGACGGACCGGTTGCTTCAGACTGATTTACTGCTTCATCAACGAGAGCGCTGATCTCAGCCTCGGAGAGTTGCTGTGGCAGATATTTTTCAATAACCTTTTTTTCAGTTAGCTCTGCGTTGGCCTTTTCTTGGTTGCCACCTTGAATGTACATGTCTGCACTTTCTTGGCGTTTCTTGGCTTCCTTGCTCAGGATACTCACAACCTCAGCTTCCGGTAAGCCTTCTTCTCTCGCACCTTTTGCAACTTCAACGTACAGAATCGCGCTCTTAACACCTCTGAGCGTTGTGACAAGTACTTTATCTCCTGAGAGCATCGCTTGCTTCAGGTCTGCGTCGAGAGTCTGCTTGAGAGACATGAGTAGTGTTAGCGTTGACCGAGCTTAATTTTTTTGACCTTCAAAGCTTTGCGTTCTTTGCGAACAATTGCTTTTGCACGGCGGTCACGCTTGCTAATATCTTTTTCAAAGCGTTGGTTCTGCTTCACTTCAGCCAAAACGCCCGATTGTTGCACTTTTCTGGTAAAGCGACGTAATAAATTCTCTACTGATTCCTTAGAATCTTTTCTTGTAACTTGTATCATGGAGTTGATTCTACATTAACAGAGACGGATTTGCAACTGCTATTAGGACGATTGTTGCTTTTTTTGATTCATACGTTGTGACTTCAACACTATACTTTGGAGCTCTTTAAATATCGCAAAGTTTTTGTTGGTATGGTAGATCTTGGTGTTGCCTTGACGCTCAGAAATGAGGAAGCCAATTTTTTCTAGACGCTTCAACTCGCGCTGGATGTTGCCTGCATCTTCTTTGATAAGCTTGGCAAGACCACGCACATGCGTCTTAAAATCGGGGTACTTTGCATACACCACGATTATTTTCCGTCTTACCCTTGAAGTTATAAATACATCTAACATACGTTTACCTACACATTGAACATAAGCTTTTATTGTTATTCAAACAACATAAAGTATAGCGTCATACTCCTAACTTTTCAACACATTTTACAAAATGACCTTATACTAGTGTTATGTATTACGAGGTACTCATAGCCAGCCAGAAATACCATGGCGACTCAACGTTAACCTATCTGAGTGCAGATGAGTTACCGGTTAGATCCGTGGTACTTGTACCACTACAGAATAGGCTTGTACCAGGAATTATAACCACAAAGAGCTCGAAACCTCGTTTTCAGACTAAACCAATCCATGTGTCATTCGGAGTGCAATTCCCTGAGGCATTGTTGTCGCTCGTGTATTGGATGAAGGACTATTATCCAGCGCCTCTAGGGCATATTGCAAACCTCTGCATTCCCTCCTCGCTCAACGGTAAAACATCAGTGTTGGAGATGGTAAAAACCAATGATGTTGTTGAGCGCTTAGAACTACCACCGCTCACCAGCGATCAGTCCAAAACAATCAGCTCAATACTTGAGAGTACCTCTAAGATGCACCTCATACACGGTGATACAGGTACCGGTAAAACGAGAATGTACATTGAGCTTATCCGCGCTGCATTCTCAAAAAACAAGTCCGTTATACTACTTACTCCTGAGATAGGGCTCACAAAACCGTTGATCGATAAGATCGAAGAAGTGTTTGTCGGGCAAACTGTTACGCTCCACTCCCACTTGAGCGCAAAACAAAAGCAGACTCAGTGGCTGCGAGCTGCTCAATCTCAAGGCCCCGTCATTATCATAGGACCACGCTCTGCCCTGTTCGCCCCAGTCCATAACGTTGGATTTATCATTGTTGATGAAGCCCACGACACTGCGTATAAACAAGAGCAATCACCACGGTACGTTACCACGAGAGTAGCAGGCGCTCTCGGAAAGTTTCACGATGCGAAAGTCGTTCTTGGGACCGCGACTCCTCTTATTAGTGATTACTACGTTTTCAAGCAGAAAGGCCTCCCCATCTATCGAATTACCGAAACAGCCATAGATCATGCATTTGACTCTAAAATTGAGATTGTTGACCTAAAAGATACTCAATCATTTTCACGATCCGCGACGTTTTCAAAGCAAATCATTGCTGGCATTCAATCAGCGCTCAATAGCAATAGTCAGTCGCTCGTATTCCTGAACCGCCGAGGGACCGCACGGTTAATTGTGTGCAAGGCCTGCGCTTGGGAAGCAATGTGCACGCATTGTGACCTGCCACTTACGTATCACGGTGATAGTCACCGCATGATCTGCCACACCTGTGGCTTCAAAGCTACAACGCCAGGAACGTGCCCCGATTGTGGTGAGGCAGATATTTTATTTAAGACAGCCGGGACCAAAGCGTTGGCTGCCGAAATCTCGAAGCTGTTTCCTGATGCACGAGTCGCAAGATTTGATAGTGACAATAAAAAATCAGAAAGCTTGGATGCAATGCACGAGCATCTTCAAAACGGCTCAATAGACATTATTGTAGGCACACAAATGCTCGTAAAGGGTCTTGATCTGCCGAAACTGAGCTTCATCGGCGCGGTTGCAGCCGATACTGCTCTGTATTTTCCGGACTATACCGCCGAAGAGCGAACCTATCAATTACTTACGCAGGTTATTGGGCGTGTCAACCGAGGACACCGCAGTGGACACGTAGTGGTTCAGACCTACCAACCAGAAAATCCAGCCATAGCAGCAGCGCTGTCTAAGTCATACGAGACATTTTATGAGTCACAAATTACCGAACGCGAGACATACGAGTTTCCACCGTTTTACTTTGCTATGAAAATAGTTGTAGAACGAAAAAGCGACGCAAGTGCCAAAACGACAATCAATAAAATCCAAAAATCATTGCAAAATACCCCGGGACTTATAATCAGTGAGCCGGCACCATGTTTCTTGCATAAGCGAGCCGACAGCTACCGCTGGCAAATCATTGTGAAGTCCACCCAAAGAAAACTCCTGACGAGTCTGGTAGCCCAACTCCCCAAGAACTGCACCTACGACATTGACCCAACAGACCTCTTATAGTGTTCTATCTCTTCTACCGAAGCCTGGTTTACGGTATACTGCTCTAGAATTATGAACGGCACAAAAGAATCAATCATCGCCCTGCCCCATCCGAGTCTACGCATCCGCTCTAAAAAAGTCGGTGTTATTGACGACGCGGTGGCCCAACTTATACAAGACATGAACAACGCAACGCTCGATTGGGAAGATAGCCGCGAGCATGAAGTTGGTGTCGCCCTTGCAGGGGTGCAAGTCAATTCTCACCTGCGAGTCGTTGTCATTCGTAACAACTTTGACGATAAAAATGATCGAACATTTCAAGTATTCATTAATCCAGAGATTACGAAGCGAGAAGGTAAAATCGTCGAAGATTACGAAGGCTGCTTGAGCATCAAAGACGTATACGGCAAGGTTCCCCGTCATGACAAAGTTAAAATTAAAGCCCTAGACGAAAACGGACAACCGGTACGAATAACCGCAGAAGGCTTCCTCGCTCGAGTATTCCAGCACGAAATCGACCACACAAACGGCATTGTGTTTATTGACCATATCAAAGATGATCCAGAGGCCTTCTACAAGCTGAGCGATGGAGGCAAACTCCACAAACTCGACTATAAAACAGACATTGAAGGCAATGTGTCCCTATGGGAGTAGTATTTTTTGGAAGTGGGCCGGTTGCTGCTCGCTGCCTCGAGCTACTCGTTAAACATACGAAGGTTGAAGCGGTAGTCACAAAACCCCGTCCGCCGCATCATCGTGGTGATGTACCTGTTGTTACTACTGCAGAACATCTTGGCTTACCACTTCATCTTGCACGCAACAAAAAAGAACTGTCTGCCTTGATTGGCGGCGCGTCATTTGAGAGCAATATTGCCGTACTCATTGATTTTGGGATTATCGTTGCCCAAGACGTCATAGATGCCTTTCCCCTTGGGATCATAAACAGTCACTTTTCGATACTTCCTGAGTGGCGCGGTGCAGACCCAATCAGTTTTTCAATTTTGAGCGGACAAGAGTCTACCGGAGTTAGTCTGATGTTGCTCGTAGAGGCTATGGACGAAGGCCCATTACTTGCATTCGATGAGTTCAAACTAGCTCAAGATGTCACTGAACCTGAACTCACGACGCAGCTGATACTACTCAGCGATGATCTGCTCAAAAAACATCTTAGTCTTTACCTACAAAACCAAACAACGTATCCGCAAACGGTTACAAAACGCACAGTGTCATACTCTCGAAAACTTACAAAGGGTGACGGGACCATTGACTGGAATGAACCAGCCGAACAGATAGAACGAGAAATCAGAGCGTACATTGAATGGCCAAAAAGCAGGACAACCATCGCCGGCAAAGACGTGATTATCAAAAAAGTCACCGTTGCATGTAAGTCATTACAGCCTGGAGTTATTGAGACTCACGACAAATCCTTACTTATTGGCTGTAGCAAAGATGCCCTACGCATTGAGTCACTCCAACCTGCTGGCAAAAAAGAAATGACCGCCGAGGGATTCCTCGCCGGTCATAAGCATTTACTCTTGTAATCTCTACTGTTGCTGTGCGCTTGCCTCAACAATCGCTGTTGCGTTTGATTTTACTTCATTCTTAAGCGCATCAAGCTCGCTGGCCACAACATCTTTATAGCCTGGAAAGTTTGTTTCAAGCCACTTGAGTGCTGCAAACTCACTTGCGACTGCTGCTTCGTTTGTGCCAGAAGCCTGAGCTTTTGCAAGGTTTGCCTGATAGGTTTTATCTTCGCGCCATGTTGGGTAAACCTTATCCAGATATGCGCTTGCGACCTCCATGCTACCTGTCATAAAACTTTCAAACTCATCGAGCTGCTCGTTTGTCATTTGCTCTGCTAACTTCATACCAACACGCATTTCAAGTGTTTCGTATATATGCTGAAGCATTTTATTCTTCTCAGCTGGAGGCAAAGCTCCGAGTCCGAGTTCTTGTAGTAGGTTTTCGTCTAGTTTAAACATGATGGTTCCTTTTACTTGCTTTTTATTTTAACGTACTTTTCACGTAGCTTCTATGATCGGTTGTGGATCTCTTCGGCTACTCGTTGCATTTCATCTAATATAGCTTGTGGAATTTGGAAATTACCAGTATTAGAAAGTTTGTACATATTATCTACAGGGTCAAGGTATGTACCCGGCAAGTCTGCAAACAATCCGTTTGTTCGTGTGTTAAATTCATCCCATTGGGCACTGTTTTCAAATGATACGCCAGCGTATCTTTCAGCAATATGTGATGTTCCGTAGCCGTCACCAACGTTTACTTCAGCAATTTCAGTACTTGGAATCGACTCAGGTGCAACAGGAGCCGATGGCTCGCCCTCTACGCCCATAGGAAGAGTAGATGGCTCAGGTATGGCGTCCGGTGCAACCGGAGGAGTAACGTCAACTGGAGCTTGAGGTTCAACCAAACCGCCTTCAGCACCACCAATAGGTGTGTCAGGGAGCATGTCAGGCCCCAGCTCACCTAGCCCTACACTATCTTGGTAAAACTCATAGCCTTTATAAATTGCGTATGCGAGACCTACTGCAGCTGCACCAATAATAATTCTACGGGCAACTTTATTACGTTTCTCTTGCTCTTCTGTCGTTCGTTCGGCTGCTCTATCCGCGAAACCTTGTCGTATCTCTTGCCCTCTGATAAATGCTCTTGTAACAACAGCACCCGGTTTGTTATTTCGAATAAATTTCGTAAATCGTTCTCGACGTGAAAGCTCTTGGGCCGGATCATCATCGACCGTTTGCGGATTATCAGCGTCGAGCAACCTATTAATTTCATCAATATCAGCTCCTGTTAACGGAACGTCATTTGGGGTATTACGTGGAGTGTTAGGGGTATGTGCAGCATTTGGAGTACCACCCCATGCAGATGGGTTGTTATCGTCTAGTATTCGAGGGCTGAGCGGGACATCATTATCATCAAGCTGATGCATATCAGGCAAGTCAGGTAAAACTTCATCCATATGTGGTAACGGTGGATAATCTTCTAGGATTGGCATTGCAGCCTGATCAGTGCTGGTGCTTGCATCAACAATAGCAGGCTGCTCAACTCTTTCACTGTGTTCATTAATTAAAGCTTTTGTTTCATTATTTACAAAGTGACCTTTCGCATTACGTACCCTGCGGTCACTCAAACTAGAGCGCATGCCTTCGAGCTCTTCTGGAATTTCAACAGAGCTACCACTATCCACTTGCGGGTTCGGTTCTGAATCTTGTGAAGCACGCACTTCTTCTTGCAATGCGTCTGACCATTCATCTGCACCGCCCTTATCTGCAGTCAACTCACTTCGAAAGTGATGGTCAAAAGTTTCATCACCTTCACTAGCAGCATGTTGCTTATCAAGCTCCGTATAATCTTCAGGAGTCATCTCATATGACGATATTTCTTGAGCCGGAGGTTGAGGAAGCGCCAAAGCAGGTTCTACAGACTCTCGGTTTTGTGGTGGGCTTGGAAGTACTAATTGTTCACTCATGATTGTTATATCCTTTTTTATGGCTAATTTTTTATTTTGTGTTTTAGTAAGCACATATTAGCATAAAAAGTATAAAATTGCAAGTATAAAATAACATAGTTACTTAATTAGCAACTATGTTATTTGGATTTAAAACTTATTTACAGCGTACGAGCGATGGTTTCGCGAGTAAAGACTTCTATACGGTCTTCTAACTGAAGGTCCAGTTTGGATGGCGTCTTGATGCTGAGTCCACACATTTCACCTTCAAAGATCTCTTTTGCTTCTTGAGGACCACGCTTCAAATTCGTAACCTCGACTTCCATGAGCGTCTCTTTATCACGAGTAACGCGGGCAAGCGCAGGTACGTTGAGTTTACCTTTCGTAACCTCACCACCACAGATGATTTCTGATTTAGTTGTTTTGAAGACACCCTTTACAATCAAACGACCGACTTCTGTTTCAACAATTTCTGGAGGAAGCAACTTGGTAAGCTCTTCTTTTACGTCATCGATCAGCTCGTAGATAACTTTATACATTTTGAGCTGAATGCGGTCGCGGCTCGCAATTTGCTTGATACCAGCTGGTGCTTGAACGCTAAAACCGTATACAGTAGCGCCGGTGGTCTGTGCTAAACGAATATCGTTCTCTGTTATAGGACCGACACCCGAACCAACGATACGGATTGCAACTTCTTCAGTATCGAGTGAACGCAAACTATCAAGAACCGACGTGAGCGAACCTTGTACATCAGCTTTCACGATAATGTTTAGTTCATTAAGCTCGTTATTGCGATTGATCATACGGATCAACTCGTTGCTATTGATATCAAGTTTGTTGGAGTTCTTCTTGCGCTGTGTGGCCTGACCAACAGAGAGGGCTCGAGCCTCTTTCTCTGTCTTGGCAGCGGTAAATTCATCGGCAAACTCTGGCAGCTCCTTAAAACCTGTAATGACCACTGGTGTCGATGGACCAGCCTCTTTAATTGCCTTACCGGCAGTCGATTCAAGGTTGCGAATACGTGCGTATGTTGCACCTGCGACAACAAAGTCGCCTTTTTTGAGCTTTCCAGCCTCAACAAGTGCCACAGCAACCGGACCGCGACCTTGCTCCATGTGAGCTTCAATGATCAAGCCCTTGGCAGGTACATCTATGTCGGCTTTCAAGTCTTCTACATCGGCCACAAGTAGCACCATGTCAAGAAGCTCATCGATACCGTCGCCCTTCAATGCTGACACTGGTACCGCCACGGTGTCACCGCCCCACTCTTCAATGAGTAGTTCGTGCTCGGACAACTGCTGCTTCACACGGTTTGGGTCTGCCCCTTCTTTGTCCATCTTGTTGATGGCGACTATCATCTTGACGCCTGCTTTACGGGCAAAACGGATCGCCTCAATAGTTTGTGGCTTGATGCCATCGTCTGCGGCAACAACAATGATTACGAGGTCAGTCAGTTGTGCTCCGTGCTCTCTAAGGGCTGCAAAAGCCTCGTGACCTGGTGTGTCCAAGAATGTGATGTCTCTGCCTTTGCGCTCTACTTGGTAAGCGGAAATGTGCTGTGTGATCCCACCAGCTTCGCCAGTGACGACGCTCGAGCCTTTAATAGCATCGAGTAGCGTAGTTTTGCCATGATCCACATGACCCATGACCGCAACAACTGGTGGCCTTGTGACGGCGTCCTTACTTGCAACTGCTTTTTGCCGCACTGCAACTGGTTCTTCTTCTTTTTGAACGAGCTCAATGTCGAGTCCTAGCTCACCAACGATAATCTGAGCAGTATCGTAATCAATCCGCTCATTCACTGTAGCCATGACACCGTTTTTCATGAGCTCAGTAATGAGCTTTGTGACTGGTAGGCTCAGCTTTTCGGCTAGGTTGCCTACGGTAATTGTATCTTCGATTTCAATGGTTGTGGCCATACCTATCCTTTCTAACTGAATGTGGGCTACAGTGGTTTACATTATGATTATTTTGCGTCTTTGAGACTGAGGGCTATCTTACGACCTTCAGTATCAATGTCGATAACCTTGAACTTCTTCTTTTCGTTGAGTTTGAAGATTTGCTCTGGGTCAACGCCTTCATCGTTGCTCATCTCTGATACGTGCACAAGTGCTTCAACTGATGAACTGAGTTGCACGAATGCACCAAATGGCGTGATGCGAGTGACTTTGCCCTCAACGAGTTCGCCCTTTTTGAAGGATTTAACTTCGTTGAGCCATGGATCTTCAGTCATCTGCTTCAGGCTCAAGCTGAGTCGATCTTTGTCAATTGCAATAATCTTTGCCTTAACGGTATCGCCATTTTTTACGTAATCACGTGGGTCTTCAACTCGTTCCCATGAAATTTCTGAAATGTGGATCAAACCCTCGATACCATCGACGTTCACGAATGCACCAAAGTCAATAACACCAGTTACAACGCCTTCAATTGTGTCGCCAGCCTTGAGTTCAGCAAATCGTGATTGCATGTCATCTTTTACAGCTTCTTTCTCCGAGAAAATGAGCTTGTTATCCTTGCGGCTTATGTCCAATATACGAACGCGAAGTGGTTTTGTGGTTAGTGCGTTCAGTTTCTGGAGGATTTCGTCTTTATCAGCACCTGACACTCGTGGGTAATGCCCAGCAGCAAGCTGAGAAACAGGTAGGAAGCCTCGGATCCCTTCTAATTCAATGAGAAGTCCACCGCGGTTTGCGTCATATGCATTCACTTCAATAATTTCTTGCTTGTCGAATACTGTCTGAAGATCATCCCATCCGCGATCTTTTGCCGCTCGGCGCATGCTTAAGAGCGCAAAGCCTTCGTCGAGCTCTGGGTCAACAACGCTGGTGACGACTGACTGACCTTCTTCGAGGTTCTGACCATGGCTAATTTCACGGCGCATGACCACCCCAACACCATTCGCCCCAAGGTCTATCCAGACTTCGTGTTTTCGAACTGAGCTTACAACACCCTCAACGACATCGCCGGTTTTGAGCTGTACGATATCGGATGCCGCAAGTAAATCATCCATTGTTACATTGTTATTGTTTGACATGTAGTGCATGCCTCCTATTGTGGTTAATATTATTTCCTTCAAGTAGTGACGAAGTGTGTCTTAAACTCTTCAAGCGTTACTTGTACGGTTACGAGCATTATATCTGTTAATACTCTGTTAGTCAAAAAGTAGTCTTTCTCTGTAGGCGTGTCGTGCTGTGCTACACTTTAAAGCATGTACATAACAATAGATATCGGCGGAACAAAAACACTTATAGCAGTCTTTAACGAGTCAGGAGAAATAGAAGAACAGATCAAATTTAAAACACCGGTTGATTATACCGAGTTCAGCCAAGAGTTGGCCAAAAGTGTTGACTCCTTAACAACAAAAGAATTCGCTGCTTGTGGCTTAGCAGCTCCGGCAAAAATTGACCGTACTCACGGTGTTGCAATTGCGTTTGGCAACCTTGATTGGACCGATGTACCGTTACAGGAAATTGTTGAGGAAATCGTAAAATGCCCGGTAGTCATTGAAAACGATGCAAACCTTGCGGGACTCTCTGAAGCGCTCAGAGTTCAGGACGCATACAGAAAAGTGCTCTACATTACGGTAAGTACTGGGATTGGTGGTGTTATGGTTATTGATGGAAAAATAGACCCAAACACGCAAGACGCCGAAATAGGCCATATTTTACTCGAACATGATGGGCAGCTTATGCGATGGCAAGAATTTGCGTCTGGTAAGGCAATTGTAGCCCGAACAGGCATGCGTGCAAGTGACATACCAGTTGATTCTCCTCTGTGGTATGGAGTTGCCCGAAACATAGCCATTGGGCTTATTGACGTCATCGCCACCCTGACTCCTGATGCAATTATTGTAGGTGGTGGGGTTGGTAGTCATTTTGATAAATACGGTGATCGCTTGAAAGAGCAGCTGAAGATCTACGAAAATCCACTCGTAACAATTCCACCTGTGTTTGGCGCGTTTAATGCTGAAGAAGCCGTGATTTATGGATGTTATGAAATCGCAAAGTCAACCTACCCAACTACTTAGTAGATTAGCCTCTCTCGTACCCAAGATTAGCTGGCAAAACAGCGACGAGTTCTGCTGGTCACCTAAAAATCAGACCGTACACTACATTAAGGCTGAGCTCTCTTGTGAGGTAGGTATTTGGTCTCTACTCCACGAGGCAGGTCACGCTCAAGCGAAACATAAAAATTACAATTCAGATATTGACCTTCTTATGATCGAAGTAGAGGCGTGGGAGAGCGCTCGGTTACTTGCAGCGCAACTCAAGATTACGATTGACCCTGATCACATCGAAGACTGCCTAGATACGTACCGAGACTGGCTTCACCAGCGGAGTACTTGCCCTGCATGCGGCGTTGTAAGCCTACAGGAAGACATAAAACACTACTCGTGCTATAACTGTCATACAAAGTGGTCTGTAGGGTTGTCACGCTTTTGTAGGTCATACAGGCGCATGAACAGCGGCAATCAAAAAAGCCGCCCCAGTGTCAAAACTGAAACGGCTTTTTCTTGAGTCTAATTATTAGTCAGACTTTTTTGTGCGGCGTGAAATTCGTCCACCCTTGGCACCAGCGATACGAGCGAGTTCACGGTTGGCGTAAAATCCACCGGTCTTTCCCTTTTTACCACCCATAGCACCGATTTTTGCGTAAAAATCTGCGCCGTACTTGTTCTTGTTTGTTGAAGCAGCTGCTTTGCCGCCGTCTTTAGTTCCCGCCATTTTATACTCCTAGTCGTGCGTAGCTTTTTATGCTGCGGATTTTCGCTGGAATACTCCGCTGCGTAAGATTCAACGTATTAAATATACATCTCCATCTCCACTGCTCGTCTTTCAACGAAACTCCACTACCCTAAAAAACTACTTAACAGTTGTTTATTGATAATCTGCTCGAGGAATAAAAAAGGGCTCCACGTATGACTACGTGAAACCCTCTTATTCTTATCGAATACGCTTATGATAGCACTTTGTATTGCTTATGTCAACTAATTATTATAATATAAACATATGAGAATAAATCCGCCCAATCCTTATGTATTAGGCTCAAGAGAAGCATTAAAGGCGTCAGAGATGACCGAATTTGAAGAAGTGTTTGGCTGGGATTACTGTTCAGTCAATCAGTGGGAGTATTGGCTCGGGAAGGCCTTACACATCTCTTCGGTTCGTGATTCATCTGAAAAACTCGTAGGCGTTGGTTTTCTAGAAAATGTTCTATCAACCTCCCCTCGTCACGCTGAACTATGCAATCTTGCCGTACTACCAAACCACCGTGGTAAAGGAATTGGTACGTATATTATTGGAGATCGCATCCAAGCTGCCAAAAATATGGGGCTTACACAAGTCAACGTTCGACTCGACTCAACAAATACGCTACAAGACCACTACAAGCTGATCGGCTTTATATTATCAGACAACATAGGTTGCTTAGCCCTTGGCGATAAATCATAACACTCAAATAGTCATTGTTAGAGCTACCTCAATCAAATACGAGAGGCAGCAAAAGAAAAAGACCATCCTGTTCGGATGGTCTTTTTATAATTCGGCACCGTGCTATTTTCCCAGGGGTGAACCCCAAGTATTGTAACCGCAGTGAGGCTTAACTTCTGTGTTCGGGATGGGAACAGGTGTCGCCCTCACGCCATGGGCACCGAACTCACTCCGTAAATGGAGTGTTCTTCGATGTCCATGAATGCAAGAATTTGAATTTAAAACAAACGC
>JBGTLD010000032.1:0-9378 GCA_041744275.1 Saccharimonadales bacterium (SeqCode)
CTAAGTCGATTATGTCAGGTGCTGACTCAACTTGATCAGATTGCTCGTTCGATTCACGTGTCTCAGATGTAGTCGTAACTTGATCGTCTGAATCATCTTGACTCTGAGTTGCTAGAAATACTCCTCCCCCTAACAGAACAAGTACTGCCACAATAATAATTCCTACTTTGCTTCCTTCCATCGAAAAACTCCTTACAAGCTTGATGCTTAATTAATGTTTACCTATAAACAATACCAATATGGTTGTATATCAAACGTTAACGCACTGTAAAGAAACTGTTAAGGTGCGCATTGTATAATCTTTACGCTGTTTTGCTACTATATATATGTAATGTATACAGTTTTGGTGATTGAAGATAATACTGATATGCGTGAAGTATTGGCGCGTTTTTTGCATGCCAATGGTTTTCTAGTCACATCACTTGACTCTACAGAGGACGGCATTGATGCTGTTGACGAGCACGAGTTTGACATCGCGCTTATAGACATTAATCTCCCGGGTAAAAGTGGGTTTTCTATGATTGAATACATACACGAACAAGGCAAAACAATGCCCTTGATAGCGATGACAGCTCGTGATGGAGTCCAAGACAAGCTCGCTGGTTTTGAACTTGGGCTCACAGATTATGTGGTAAAACCATTTGATCTTGATGAACTACTCGCGCGGATGACTTCACACTTACGAAATGCAGGCATTCGCCAGCACAAAGAGGAGGTGAACACCGCAACGTATCGATTAAACCCAGAAACATGGGAATTTTTAGTTTCAAATAAGCCTGTATCACTTACAAAAACTGAATTCAGAATGATGCACATTCTTCTACTACAGTCACCGTCAATTGTAAAAATTAATGACATGATACATTTTGTATGGGGAGAGGAACCAGCAATTGTAAACCCCCCAGTACGAATACATCTTGCGAATTTACGAAAGAAAATACGCGACAAAGACTGCAGCATCATCAAAACTATTCCAAGTATAGGCTACAAACTCAATGACCCACAGAGAGCACTCACATGAACAGTCGACTCAAAAACATTCAACGAACTTTTGTCGTCTCGATCATATCTTTGGGCATATTGTCCGTAGTTGGGTTGGGTCTTGTTTTGTCTGCGACGAGTGCAATAAATCTACGTGAGCAGGTAAGTCCTCTAGAGTTAAACAATCTTACTGAAAATTATCCTGAAGTATCGGCATATCTAGAAACGCAGAAACACGCAGAGCAACACTTTATAACAATCGCAAATCTCATAAAATCCGATCAACAGTCTCTCATTCTTCGTGCTTTATTATTTACAGGAATTCCTATGCTAATACTCAGCTCGGTACTTGGCTACATTGTTGCTCGTCAGTTACTCGAACCAGTTGAAAAGACATTTGAATCACAAGAGCAATTTTTACAAGACGCATCTCACGAAATGCGCAACCCGCTTGCCGCGTTGTCAGCAGTCGCCCAAGAAGCAAAGCTCGCAACACGTGCAGAAGATCAAAAAAGAGCAATCAATTCACTAGACAGACAAGTAAGCCAGCTCATAAAATTAAACGAAGATCTCTTGACACTTGAACGAGCTAAGACTTCAGATCGTTCTTCGGAACGCATAAATGCCAGTGAGCTACTTCAGGACATAATCGACAGCATTACGCCACAAGCTACGTTACAAAAAATTAAGATTGTCAGTAAAATCACCCCAGATGCATACGTCCAGCTTTCAAGTAAAGATTTTATATGTGTCGCACGTAATCTCATAGACAATGCAGTTAAATACTCGTCTGCAAAGTCGTCAATTTCTGTACATCTTTCGGTGTCTAAATCGAATGTGACACTTTCTGTGCAAGATAAAGGCATTGGTATACCCGCCGCTCAGCTTACAAATATAGGTCAACGCTTTTTTCGTGGATCAAATGTCGGCAGGACCAGCGGCACTGGACTTGGCATGGCGATCGTAAATCAAATTGCAGACACACATGGATTGCAGATAGCTATTGATAGTGTACTAGGCAAGGGAACTGACGTTACAATACAATTTCCTTCACGATAGCATCACTGTATCTCAATAAAATAACACCCTGTACTCCACTAGTAACGCAGAATTGCGGCTGCTTGTGCATCTAGCTTAGATACGTCTACGCTTATGACTTTGCCACTTTGCTGCCAGGTTGCTTTTGCTACCTTATCTAACTGTCTACTTTGTAGCTTCTCTGGAAACACAATTTTCTGCACTTGATCCTTATTGTTTCGAACCGTATCGGTTGTCATCTTGGTGATTGGCAAGAACAGTGTTTCGACACGTCCGCTCTCTGCCGCTTTTTCAATATTCGACATGCTTGATGTTGCTTTATCTGGGCTTGATCCTTGCACCTCATGAAGTGACGTCAGGGCAGTTGCGGTTTGAGGCTCGATGATTGCTTCTGTAATAACATCCCAGCAGGCATCGTGTATTTCGTGGACAGGTGTATTTACAAGATTTGCATGGACACTTTGCTCCATAATGTGTGGATGTTTTGTGATGCTCTTATATTCATGTATATCCCTAGGAGAGCCTACAAGCAGCAGTGGCTTATCCGTATCTGATTTGGTGGTCACAATGCCATCAATTATTCGAAAGAACTGGAGTAGTTCTTCGTGGCCGGTATCTTTGCCGCCACCATGGCCATGAAACTGGATATTACCACTGTCAACACTGTGGTGCTGTACGCTTTTTTGGTGCATTTCATCAATATCTATTGCTGTTTCTAGATCTTTTGGAAGCTCAAGAGACTCTACGAGTTCAAGCTGATTACCGTCGTACACCGCCGGGTTTTTCTGCGACAACACAAGAACAGTAAATTCTTGGTTTGACTCTAGCAATCCATACATTGGGAACAGGTGGAACGTGTCATCAACAGCGATATACTCATCACAGTCTATAGGCAGGTGGTAGTACTGGAACGTATCCGCAGTTACGCAAATAAGCAGCCCCTTCGACATATTATTCCATTTTTTATTATCATTCATGAGCGCATCACGCTGCTCTTGAAAATACGTTATAAGTTTTGAGTTGTCACCACCCTCAAGCTTTTCTAATACGGCATTGGACATATTTTTGAACCGTATTTGATCCTCTTTCACGCTTTTTGCAGTCGACACACGGTGCGTGGGCACGTACATGGTGATTGCTTTTGAGGTAGGCTTTTCTGAAAGTAATGCTGTTATTGATTGGTTAGATAGTATGTTCATTGTACTCCTGTATTAACACTACTATTATCTCGTAATCGCCAGGAACGTTCTATAAACTTTTCGACATTTACAGCTAACCACCCACGCAGCGCCGTGTATAAATTAAGTGTTTTTTGTAACTATAGCAAGCTAGTTAAAAGAGAAACTATTTTTGTGTCTGCGGCCGCAGGTTGCTCAGTCATAACGCTTGGTTGCGTAAATATAGGCTTATAAATGTGCCGAATACCGACAACGCTCGTTCCAAGCGGAACGATTTGTCTGTACTGCTCCATGTGTTCATCCGTAAGTTCAATCTCGTTTTGTGCAACTGCATGGTTTCTGTATATTCTTGGTGTGACGTCTTCAGTAGTGTTACTCATCACCGTAATTATTTGATTGTCATCGTCCACGATTATTGTTTGCCGCTCCAATACCCGTGCTTCAACATATAGGTCGTCTGACACAGAGATTGTCCTCGCATGCGCAACGCCACCAAAACCAAAACTACTCACCATAACCAACCCGCTCAAAGCTGCCCAAAATCTTATCATAAGCATCATTATACTCCATTATTCACATATAAAAGTCTAAACCCTAGCTTTTCGGCTGGGCTATGCGTTGGTTCAGGTTATTAAATCATCGAGCGCTTCACGAATGTATGGTTCTGCAAAATCCTTGAATGGATGGTCAAGCGTTGATTTCTTAATACATTTTTCTCTTGCGAGAATTAATCCAGTATTTGCTGATCTTATGCACCTTGCCAAAGTGACGCCACGCCACTTATTTCTGTCGTACCATTCTTGAGCAATCAGGGCCGCAAACAATCCATACACATCTGAAAATTCATTTTTTGTTGAGTCATGCTTCTTAAGATACTCTATTTCATCCGAAACAGACGGAGCAGGTAACTCGTTTTGGTAAAGAAGATCTATATATTTTTTAGCCTGTTCGTCGTTCATTATTTCATACACATTATATGGTAATAGACAGTTTATTTCATTATTGCTCAAGGGAAAAATGGACGTGTCTAGGTCGGCGAAAGATTGTGTATAAAAGCGTAAACCCCAGTTTTCAGACTGGGGTTTACGTATAAGACACAACTCAGGCGACTGCTAATTTTCTTTGTGGTCGTCTTTTTGCATGTCTTCTTTCTTCTGGTCTGCGCGACCCTTCATTTCATGCATCTTGTTTTCCGCGTCGTTCATCTTATCTTTCATCTTGTCGTCAAAATCTGCCATATGTAATGCTCCTATGGTGCTTAATTAATGGTATTTATAGCTTAGCAAGGAGGCAGATTGTGTGCAGTTACATATTTCACAAGCCCCCTGTAGGTTGCTTTTTGTTTAGGGTTGGGTGCGGGGTGATCTTCTTTCCAAGAAGCAATCTCTATCACTTTCTTGTACTGACAAAGAAAGTAACCAAAGAAACAGCAGGCAAACTCCCTGAAATACTGAACTATGAACCACCTATTGTTCGCGCTGGCACAATGACAAGCATCCCCATTCTATACTTAGGATTGAATGGGGCAAGTGCCAGCTTACCTCGAACAACAGCTGACATAGCTCATCTGTCAGTGAGAGCCTGGGGTTAGGGCTGTATGGAAGGAATTGTTATTACAGGCGACAACTAAGAATATTAATGCTTTTGTATAGACTTGTTGTCGTCACTAAAACTACGGAGGCGATCAAGTTCCTTGATCATTTGGTCGGGATTCTCGTCTAAATAAACCTTAACCCATGAGTCTGGGACTCCTGCTTCGTTTAAGGCCATGCGTTCACCGTATAAACAGTCGTCGTCATACCACAGGAACGGTTTAGTCATGTCTATCACGTCTGTCTTTGCAAGGCCCCACGTGGTTGGTTTGAGCTTTTTTAGCCATGGCGTTAAATCTTCTTTTGAAGCTTTGTTAACGTATTCAACAGCGTGGTCTGGGTCACCGTGCATACAGTGGGTAGTGAGCCAATACACCTCAAAGTTTTCCGCTGCATACTTTATAAACCCTGCTGCGCCCTCAGCTAAGTTCAGTTCACTGTTTAGTAGCACACCATCAATATCCAAGTAAATAATTGGTTTCATTAATGTTGATTATAGTTCACATCAGTTCTTCGGTACACAGTTCGTTCTTTTAGCAGATACAGCGCTTTATATGAAACGTATCTAAAACTGAGCATAAGTGGTATTTTGTTCATAGTATGAAGTTAAAAGACAAAGCCTTGCATGATAGACCAAGAGAAAAACTAAAGACAAAAGGACCTTCTGCACTTTCTGACTATGAGCTACTTATGGCAATTATTGGTAGCGGAAACGCTCAAGCAGACGTAAGCAAAATAGCCAAAGATGTAAAAAAGCTCCTCAACGAAAAGGCGAGCGAGCTTACCTATGAGGATTTGTTGACGGTCAAAAGCCTAGGGCCAGCGAAGGCAACACAAATTATGGCTGGCTATGAGCTATGGCGTAGACAGTTCGAAGTAACAGAGCGACCAATCATCGATAGCCCTGAAAAAGCCGTGCAGCAACTCAGTGATATTCGTGACAAAAAACAAGAATATTTTGTCTGCCTTACGCTTGATGGTGCCAACAGACTTATCGCAAAGCGTATTATTACAATCGGCACACTCACCAGCAGCCTCGTCCACCCGCGTGAAGTCTTTGCCGACGCCATTACCGACCGCGCCGCCAGCATTATCGTGGCGCATAATCACCCGAGTGGCAGCCTAAACCCAAGCACTGCCGATCTTGATGTTACCAACCGACTAAAAGACGCTGGGAATCTACTGGGTATAAAATTAGTGGATCATATAATAATTACTGAAAAATCATACGCAAGTATACAATAAGGAAGAATTAAAACAGGTTCTATATGCGCGAAAAATTGATTAACCACCGAGCAAACAAAGTTATTAGTAAATATAAGTCTTACAAAGACTTCTCAATACATGCCTCAAAATCAGAAAAAGAGGTGGTCTTAAGAAGTACTATTCTCGCAGCAAATAAAATACAGCGACACACTGCGGGCATGAAGTAGCAGCTCAGAAAGAGTGCCCCCACGTCATCAGTAAATGTTATGGCTTCCACTCTTAGTGATAAATCAAATAACTAAATCACTACCAATAGAAAAATAGAGTTAACTCCTCTATACTTAACTTATGAGTGTGAATAAAAAAGGCCTTACTGAAACTGAGATTCGCTCAAGATACATTACGCCAGCTATAAGTGCAGCTGGGTGGCAGATTGACACCGTTCGTGAAGAGTTTTATTACTTTACCCAGGGAAGAATTATTGTCCGTGGCAAAAAGTCTTTCCGCAAAGACCGTAAATTTGTAGATTACCTACTTTATAGACAAGACGGAACGAATACTCCATTGGCGATCGTAGAAGCAAAAGACAATAATCACGATGAAGGCGACGGCATGCAGCAAGCTATTGAATATGCTGAACATCTTGACGTTCCTTTTGTTTTTACAAGTAATGGCGACTCATTCATAATGCACGACAGAACGGGACTTACTCAGCCTGTTGAGCAAAGAATCCAACTGGCTGACTTTCCATCACCTGAAGAACTAGACTCTCTGTATCGCAGGTGGCGTGGCGTTGACTCACATGAAGCATTGCAGATTACCCAAAGTCCATACCATGATGGAGGTGGCGACAAGAAACCACGCTATTACCAGCGTGTTGCAATCAACAGAACCATTGAAGCAATTGCCAAGGGCCAGAAACGTATATTGCTTGTTATGGCAACAGGAACTGGCAAAACATACACTGCAGCACAAATTATCTGGCGTTACTGGAAAGCCCCAAGCGATAAGCAAAAACGCATTTTGTTCCTTGCAGACCGAAATATTCTAGTAGACCAAACTAAATCAAATGATTTTAAACACTTCGGTACTGCTATGACTAAAATCGAAAACCGAAGCATCGATAAGTCGTATGAGATATATTTGTCACTGTATCAGGCAGTAACCGGAACAGAAGAACAAAGCAACATTTACAAACAGTTTGATCGTGATTTTTTTGATCTCATTGTTATAGACGAATGTCACAGAGGTAGCTCAAAACAAGACAGCTCATGGCGGAGCATTCTAGAGTATTTTGATTCAGCAGTGCAGGTAGGCCTAACTGCGACACCTATAGAAACGCAAAAGGCGAGCAGTTCACATTACTTTGGTGAGCCAATTTACACTTACTCACTTAAAGACGGTATCGATGACGGCTTCCTGGCACCATATAAAGTTATTCGTGTTGCAACTGATGTCGATACATTTGGCTATAGACCAGAAGAAGGCGAAACTGATGACGATGGCAATGAGATAGAAGACAAAGAATACACCAGTAAAGACATCGATCGCACTATTATCCTACCGGAGCGCGATAAAAAGGTAGCACGCTATATCACCAAGTTCTTAGAAAAAACCGACCCTTACGCTAAAACCATTGTGTTTTGTCGCACTATCAACCATGCAACACGCATGCGCCAGGCACTCATAAACGAGAATCCAGATCGAGTAGGCGAGAACAGTAAGTATATTCTTAAGATCACTGGCGATGATCACATAGGCAAAGCAGAGCTGGATAGTTTTATCGACCCAGAATCTCGTTACCCGGTTATTGCTACAACATCAAAGCTCATGACAACAGGAGTAGATGCCCAAACCTGCAAGGTGATCGTACTCGACAGCAATATAGAAAGCATGACAGAGTTCAAACAAATTATTGGTCGCGGTACACGAGTGCGTGAGGATTACGGTAAAACCTACTTTACCATCCTGGACTTTCGTAATGTCACTAAGCTGTTTGCCGACCCTGGCTTTGACGGCGATCCGGTAAAAGTATACGAGCCTAAAAATGAAGACGAGTTTGATAAAACCGTCGAAGACATTGAGAACGACGCCGATGTATACCCAACACCTGACGAAAATACAAACACAAGTTTTGTAAATGAGCCTGGTTCAGAAACCGAAGTATACATACCAGAACCTGACAATACTGAGCGACGTATCATTCATACTATCAGTGGTAGACAAGTCGAAATTGTTGGTGAGCGTGTGCAGATTATTGACTCAGGCGGTAAGTTAATTACCGAGAGCCTCACTGATTACACAAAACGTAATATTCTCGGAGAGTACGCGACCCTCGATGAGTTCCTACAGACATGGCAAAACGCAAAGCAACGCTTCTATATTCTTGAAGAGCTAGAAAACAAAGGCATACCACTACATGAACTGCAGCAGAAGTTTGGCGAAGATATGGACCTATTCGATCTTGTACTACACATCGCGTACGACCAGAAACCACTAAAACGCACTGACCGTGCCCAGTCTGTACGGCGTAGCCAGTTCTTTAATGCATATCAAGGCAAAGCCCGCGAAGTACTAGAGGCTCTACTAGACAAGTACGAATCTGCCAATATAAAAACCATTGAAGACCCGTCTATTTTACGACTCAAGCCTATTGACCAGTTCGGAACGCCAGTAGAGATTGCACAGATATTTGGCGGTGTCGAAGAGTACCAAGAAGCTATATCTGAACTAGAAAACAAGTTATACGAGCTAGCAAAATGAATATGAGTAAAATCAAAGTACATGGCTCAGTAACCGTATCGAAATCTACAATTTTCTTATTGCATTTCAGGCGAGTAGTATAGAGGTACATATGATATTTAAACGACAAAAAAAACTAAGTGTAGGTGAAAATAATATAGCCATAAAACGGGTTGGCGAAGAAGACTATTTATGTGTCACTGATATGATGAGGTCAAAGGATGGCGAGTTCTTTGTTACTGACTGGCTAAGGAACAAGGATACCCTTGAGTTTCTGGGTGTATGGGAGTCCATGCATAACCCAAGTTTTAATTATGGCGAATTCGCCATAATTAAAAACACAGCGGGCGTGAGAAGCTTCAAGATCAGCGTCAAGGAGTGGGTATCCAGGACAAATGCAATCGGACTTGTGTCGTCTCCTGGGAGATACGGAGGCACATACGCACATCGTGATATCGCATTCGAATTTGGCACCTGGATTAGCCCTACCTTTAAGCTGTACCTCATTAAGGAATATCAACGCTTAAAAGACATCGAGTCAAACACCTACAACCTTGAGTGGGATGTGCGGCGTATGATCAGCAAATCAAACTACACTGTTCACACAGACGCAGTGAAAGACCATCTTCTACCTTCGTTGG
>JBGTLD010000033.1:0-11401 GCA_041744275.1 Saccharimonadales bacterium (SeqCode)
ACACTGTCGCATATACATACCCCATGGATCAACAATCGCATTTGGGAATGGCTGTACGTTCGCCCATGGGTATCCTGAAGTATCAGGAATGTTACTACGGAGACCATTTCCAAACAGGCGAGCATTCTCTGCGGCTTGCTGGCGTCGTAACTCAGTAATCTTACTGTTATTCTCTTTGATCTGCGTATCGAGTGCCGTGCGTTCTGCGGCGTTCAAACTCAGCAGTCTATTTTGTTCAGCACGTTGGCTATCAAGTAAACCTTGTGTAGTTTGCTGATCTGCGATCAATTTCTCGAGTGCTACTTTTTGGTTTCCAAGCTCGATCTTGAGCGCATTCACTTTATCAAGAGTCGCTTTTTTTAGCTCCTCAAAACGCTCTCGGTATTGTTGCTTATCAACATAGTCACTAATGTTATTACTACTCGCTAGAATCTCAAGTGTAGAAATGTTTCCTTCTAGGTACATAGCCTTGATATTTTCACCAAGAAGCTTTCGCTGACGTGCGAGCTCAGCCTCGGCCTCGACTATTTGTGCTTGTAGATCTGTTTCTTTTGCTCTGTTCTCGCGAATTTGGGCTTCTAAAGAACTAATCTGAGAAGCAAGTGCGTTTATTGTTGCCTGCAGACTATCGGCTTCTATTTCAAGCTGTGTCTGTACTTGTTGTTTTTCATTATTCGATGCACGCAACTCTTCTATTTGCTGATCAAATCTGTTGGCCATTACAAGTGGAGTTACAAGAAATCCAAATGCAAAAACACCGATCATACTAAGTATTGCCGGCTTCGAAAGATACTTTTTGCTAGTTTTTGCTATATTCATAATTTTTTTTATTTTTTATTTTATTGTTTTTGTTTGACTTTAAGTCTATACGATTGTAACATAAGCGTTAATAAATTGCAAGGCTCTAATGTACTCCTCTGAAGCCCTTTTTACCGTCAAACGACGGTATACCAATCCAACTGAACTATAAAATCTAGACCAGTTGGATTGGTATTTTTTGTTTCACGGTATTCAGCTTAGATAGTGAACTCGCGAAACACTAGAAATGGATGAATTCAAGATTTCCTACTGGGATCCTTGCTTCTGAATATTTACCATCCCATGCAGCGTTGTATTGACTTATGAGAATCGTACCGTCACCATATACCGCTTCAACATACATGACGTGACCGTAGTAACCTGCGAGGCTCACCGCAACATCGCCAACACGTGGAGTACGATCGACAGGAATGCCTGCACGACGAGCATTGACTGCCCATCTGTTTGCGTTTCCAAAACCACCCCAATACGGCATGTGGCGGCCACTTGCAGCTACCTTCCAGGCAGTGTAGCTCACGCACTGTCGCATATACATACCCCATGGATCAACAATCGCATTTGGGAATGGCTGTACGTTCGCGTATGGATAACCCGAGGAGTCGACTGTTTTAATAGTGCCGTTACGAAATAGTCGCGCATTTTCAATTGCCTGTTGTCTGCGCAACTCAACGACTTGCGCATTATTTGCTTGCACTTCTTTGCTGAGGTTCGATCGTTCTTGCTCATTTAAAGCAAGTAGTCTTGCCTGCTCAGCACGCTGCGCACTTAACTGCGTCTGTATTGCCGCTTGGTCTGCAATCGCATTGTCTAATGCTATTTTTTGGGCAGATAACTGATCAACAAGCGCCGTTACCTGCGTGTGCATCTCTGAAATACGTTCTTCAATGGTGAGGCGGTATTGCTGCTGATCTACAAAATCACCTATGGTGCCACTACTTGCAAGCATCTCAAGTGTCGATATATCACCTTCCAAGTACATCGTTTTGATGTTCTCGCCGAGTAATCGTCGCTGCTCCGCTAGCTTAGCCTCTGCATCCGCTATCTCGGTCTGAAGGTTTACTTGCTTAATCCGATTGTCGTTAATCTGTGTTTCTAAAGCTGTAATTTCAGATTGCAGTTCAGCTGCCACTGCCTCTATGCTTGCAGCTTCTGTTGTGAGGCTTTGGCTTGAGGCCCTGAGTGTTGTGTTTTCGTTCTGCAGACTTTGGATCTGTTGTTCAATCGTATTAGCAGACACAAAACTTGGTATGACGATTCCTGCTGTGATTATTGCTGTCATGATGAGCATGACTTTGTTTGTATTTTGGAGTGTTTGTTTGAGTAAATAAATACTACTCATGTATTGGGTTCTCGTTTATAAATTTATTGATAGCACGTAAAAACAGACTGCACGTGTTTGGTTATATGTGCAGCCTTTATAAAAAGACGACTAGCTCGTGTTGCGAATAGTTACCCTCACTTGATTAATCATAGTTGATGATTGTTTATTAAATAAAGAGCTTTATTTTGATGTCTTAAATTTGAGATACCGCCGGGTCGCAATCATTGATGAGGCAGCACCGATAACTATACCTATTATGGTTTGTGCGGTCAAGAACAACCAGAAATTATCTGAAAAATACTCGCTCGCGAAGCTAATATCAAGCAATCCAAAACTGCTTGCACTAAACCCTGGAGCAGCCACACTGAATAATACTATACAGATACCAATAGACATAATTGCGGCCACAATACCGTATATCATGGTTTCTACAATAAACGGCCCTCGTATAAAACCAGTGTTTGCACCTAATAACCGCATAATCTGCAGTTCATCTCTACGGTTAAAAATAGTCATCCTGATAGTGTTAAAAATAATAAGTATCGACACAAACGCAAATACGGCAATGCCGATCAGACTTGCTTGCTGGAAGAATTGTGTTGTCTGGGCGATGTTGTCTATCGCTTCTTTTCGAGCACCCGAGTAAGACGTCGGATCAGATTGCAAGGCTGCAATTTCAGGCTGTTCGAGGAATTGCCTGATTTCGTCTATTCGGTTTGGATCCATGGGCTGGATTCTGAGGCTCGCTGGCAGTAAGTTGTCTGCCTGAGAGATTGCAAGCAATTGATCTGGATTATCTTTATTAGATTCTTTAAAGTTCTCAAGTGCCTGTTCTTTGCTTATGTATGTAACTTCTGTGACGTTTTCTAAATCTGTAATCTGGCCTACCAATGAATTGCGCTGAAAATCATCTGCAGCAACTTCGTCTTGCAGATACACCGAAATATCTATACCGGCTGTGAGCTGACTGAGCGTGTTATTAAAAGTCTGACCTGCAATAAGTGAAAACAGTATGATAGTCAATGTAATGACCATCACCGCGATGGCCGCGATCGCGAGCGTTAAGTTGCGGCCAAAGTTTTGGGCACCGGTTTTAAGAATACGGCCAAAAGTAATCAATTGATGCGAAAGATCATTGTTATTTCGTGATTTTGCCATTATTTTACAGCTCCACCTGAGTATTCTGCATTTGCACGGTCACTTGCAACTTTACCGTCTTCTATAACGATGACCCGGCGTTTTAGCTTGTTTACAATTTCTTGGTTATGAGTCGTGAGGATGACAGTTGTTCCAAAGCGGTTGATCTTCTCTAAGACCTTAATAACTTCCCAAGCGTGTTTTGGGTCGAGGTTTCCTGTGGGCTCATCGGCAATCAATATCTTAGGTTGGCGCACAACTGCTCTCGCAATAGCCACACGCTGACGTTCACCACCGGATAACTCGTTGATCATGCGCTTTTCCTTGCCTTTGAGGCCGACGATTTCGAGCACCCTTGGAACAGTGTGCTTAATTTCTTTATTGCCGTACCCCACTATCTCTAGCGCAAACGCTACATTTTCAAATACATTCTTATTCTGGAGTAATTTAAAGTCCTGGAACACCACACCAATTTTACGGCGCACGAGTGGAATATCTTTATCGCGTAATTTATCGTAGTCAAGCCCGCCAACCACAATCTTTCCTGAACTTGGCTTTTCTTCTTTTGTAAGTAGCTTTAGTAGCGTTGACTTACCCGCTCCAGAACTACCAATAATAATTACAAACTCTTTTGCCTCAACATGAAGACTAATACGGTCAAGTGCCGTATTGGTCTTGTTGTATGTCTTCGTTACCCTGTCAAATAGAATCATTAGCAGAATTAGTATAGCACATTACTCGCCGATGGTGTGTTCTAGGTATGCATCAATGAAGTCGTCTAGTTTGCCATCCAAGACTGCATCGGGATCAGATGACTCATAACGCGTACGAACGTCCTTGACTTGCTTATACGGGTGAAGCACATAGCTACGAATTTGATTTCCCCACGCTGCTTGTTCATTCGGTCCTTTGAGCTTACTCAGGTCGTCTAAGTGCTGCTCTGCCTGCAACTGCGCAAGCTTGGAGCGCAAGATAGTCATTGCCGTCTCGCGATTTTGGAGCTGGGATCGCTCATTCTGAATTGCAACCACAATGTTCGTAGGAAGATGCGTTATGCGTACAGCAGAATCTGTGGTGTTCACTGACTGCCCACCCTTTCCACCACTTCGGTATACATCAATCTTCAGATCTTTTTCATCAATCACAACTGCATCTGGCGTGTCTACTTTAGGTATAACTTCGAGTTTTGCAAAACTTGTTTGTCGCAAAGAGTCGGCATTAAATGGACTCAGCCGCACGAGCCTATGCACGCCGTGTTCACCTTTAAGTTTGCCGAAAATAAAATTGCCTGCGACTTCAAGCGTCACGCTTTTGATACCTGCTTCGTCTCCTGATGATTCATCTATCATGGTAACGACGAAGCCGTGCGACTCTGCCCAACGAAGATACATACGCAGAAGCATCTGAGCCCAGTCCTGTGCATCGGTACCACCTGCCCCAGCATAAATACTGACAATTGCGTCGTAGTCATCGTACTGGCCGGAGTACTTTAGCTGCGTCTTAAGCTTGGTAAATGCAGTACGTAGCGACTCATACTTTTTTGTGAGCTCATCCGTCAGACTGTCGTCTTCCATTGCGCTCAAATCTTTTGTTTCACGTAACTCGCGTTCGAGCACGAGCCATGGTGACGTCTTGGTCTCGAGCTTACTTATTTTCTGCATGACAGTCTGCGCGTGGAGATTATCGTTCCAGAAATCTGCTGCTTGAGACTCTGTTTGTGAGCTCTGCATTTCTGTGGCTGATTCGCGTATGGATAGTTTACCCATAGCGTCTTGTACGTCAGTAATAAGAGCGTCTATTTGAACATGTAACTCGTGCATATGTCTTCCAGTATACCGTACCGCGGCTACCAACAACCCCTAAGCGGCACTATTGTTATCTCCAAAGACCATGTTCTTGGTTGTAGTAGTCATTCGCGATTGACTGCTGGTATTGTTTTTCTTTCATTTTTACTCGGTACCATAACCCACCTAACACTGCACCAACAACGGCAACAAGGCTAAATATTATGAGTAAAATCGTCAACCATAGTGGACGCCCAGACTGCTCGGTATTTGCAAGTTGCGCTCTGTCAGTCGACTGCCTGGTTGTATTTGCAGTTGCAGTTAATGACGCAGGAATGTATTCAGCAAATCCATACACTGATGTATTGCCAGCCTGGTCAATTGCAGCCACACGATATTGATAAATTGATTCAACCAGCACTTCATCTCGGTAGCTTGTGACCGTGATGTTGTCGTTGAGCATTATCCAATCGCGACCATCTGTTGAACGTTCAATTGTGTAGGCTTTAATGCCACTCGTGTCAGTAGATGCGTTCCATGAAATCAGGACTGCAAGCGAATCTTCATCTGACACAGCACGTACATTACTTGGTGCTGTTGGTGATGATGTATCAGCCTGAGGTTGTTGCACAATATTCCCTGAACCACCCTGCAATTGTGTTCGTGGTTGTCGTGACTGAGAAGGTCTTGGTGCGGGTGCAACAGAAATAGGTTGCTGGGATGGGGTGGGTTGTGGTGATGGTGATGTCGTATTTTGCGGAGGTGCGGGTTGTGGTGATGGTTGGGATGGAGTTGGCTGTGGGCTTGGCTGAGTTGGCGCGGGGGGTGCTGGTGCGGGCTGTGGACTTGGGCATGGCCCAGTCATTGCATTTACAAAATTAGATTGCGCTGATTTACCCTGTGCGTACACAAGCGATACTGAATAGCGAAGGTATGAGGTATTACACTGCAATCCTGTGTGCGTGAAGCGACGAGTGCTGGCGTTTGCACCACCAATCCCGCTGAAATTTTGTGCGATGGTGTATCCAAGATTAGAGCCATCGGTTCCTGGACTACCAGCCGTCCATTGTAATGTCACGCTGTTTGCGGTTGTCCCTACAACAGATAATGATGGGGCTACAGCTGGACTTGAGCTACTCTGGCAAGCTGCGGTTGTGATGCCTCTTGTTTGTTCAGGCGAAACAACATTGAATCGTCCATCGTGGATGTACCTCGTCTGTACACCTATAATGTAGCGAGTATTACATTTTATAAATGATGATTTTATTGGCCCTGCTGTCGTACCAGTATATTGTGACGAAGATGTTGAACTTGACCCACACTTCGCAGATTCATTACACGTTATCTTTACCGTGTGCCTGTAATTTGACTCACTCATCGGCATCCAAGACGCTGGGAACGCGATATTATTTTTAGCTCCTCGTCTAAAACTAACGGATATTCCGTCTTGGCTTGCAATAGCGTTTGTAATTGACGGCGGCTCAAAGTAAAACGTATTGGCGCTCGAAAACGCGAGTAAGCTTGCACCAAAAACCCCGAACAATACCGCAAAAGAAAGTGCTCTTGTGCGTTTTGGTGCTTGATTACCGAAAAAACGTGCAATTGTGCCACTATTTTTCCGTGTGCTTTTACGCTGCATAGCATCTCTCTTTTGGTGAGAGCTCTTGAGTGCGGTAAAACGTGTGTTGTTCTTTTTTGGCATTTTGTTTTTTTATTTAAATGAAACTAAATTAACATTAGCATATTTATGTTAATTTTGCAAGTATGTTATTTCCAAAGTGGAAGTATTTGTGATTGCAGTTCTTCTGCAAACTCTGAGCCCGCACTACCAAGCACGCCAACACCACGAAGGTTGTTTGCAAACATATCTTTGGAAATAGCTATAATTCCCTGCTTCGTGACAGCATCTATACGCTCTGGAATTTTGTAGTAGTCATCTATAAATTCATCAAAAAAGTAACGCCAACTATACCCCGATGCAGTACCGCTCACGGTTTGAGCACTTCGCTGGAACCTACCCAATGCATATTGTTTTGCGCTCGCAATATCAACATCGTCGATATCCCCGCGAAACACTGTGTGCAGTTCTTTTGAAATAATATCAAAGAGTGCTGGTGCGTTCTTTGGCATAACCTGAGCCCCAAACCACCAGTTACTCGTGAGTTTTGCCTGACCAAAGCCAGAGCTCATACCATACACAAGCCCTCGCTCCCTTGCAGTGCCAAGTATCCTTGAGTAAAGTGTCTCGGTCAGCATAGTATTAATAAGACTCAGTGCATCATTTTCTGTATTGTTTATGCAACGATTAATAAACGTATCGATGTAAAAGTACACATTCTCGACTGACTCATTATGAATATATAGAGGCTTCTTAAGCGTTATTGGCATCTCATTTGGGAGCGCCAACCGCCCGGAGCCGGCTCCGAGTTCAATATTTTCTAATAACCCAGCAATTAGTTTACGCCTTTTTATTGGGAGGTTTCCGGCTATGACGAAGCGCATATTGCTGGCAGTGTGAGTCTTTTTGTAATGTTCGCGTATATCTTCTAGGGTGACATTCTCCATCAAGCGTAAACGCTTTTGATCAGTAAGTACATAAAAACCATAGGCTTCTCTGAGCGCAAGGCTTAAGTGTCGAAAGTGATTGTTTGAGCGCGCAGTCAGCTCTTCACGGACATTCCCGAACTCAGCCTTGAATTCTTCTTCAAGAAATAACGGCTTGGTGATTGCTGTTATAAGCAGGTCAGTAATTCTGTCCCACTCGAAATCAGCACACTCTGCTTCATACGTAATCTCGTAACTGCCGGTACTGGCATTACTATACGCACCGTTCTTCTCGAACTCAGCCTGGAAAGTTTTTGCTTTTGGGATAAGCTCATTGGCTCCAAGTACCACGTGCTCCATGAGGTGGGGCGTCTCCCATTTTGACGTATCAACGAGGTATTCTCCTGCCCTAAAGTTGATTTCAAATGTCATTACACTAGCGTCGGGCACGTGAATGAAAAGACCACGCGTGCCATTAGAAAGGGTAACTTCTTGTACCGTGTGCTTCATACAGAATTAACTACTTACGTTTTTTGCTTTTAGCTTTATTTTTCCGCTGACGCTCGGCTTTACGGGCTTTTTTACGCTTGTCTTGCTCTACCTTGCCTTGTTGCTGCTCTTGCTTGAGTGGCACAAAATCTGTTTCTTCAAATGTTTCAGCTTCTACAATTTGGTCTGCATTGTCTACTGATGTCCGTGCGGCGCGGGTAAGATCGGTCTCGACGGGTCGGCTCAATTGCTCTGGATCAATTGGCTGCGCGTGGTACAGTGCACGAATAACATCGTGGCGGAGTACACCTTGCATTTGTTCGAACATGTATTGCGATTGGCGGCGATATTCAACGAGTGGATCACGCTGACCGACAGATATCCAGTGAATACCCTCTCTTAAGTGGGACATGTTCTCAAGGTGCTGCATCCACAGATTATCTAATACCTGTAAGTACACGTCACGTTCAACTTTTCGCATGATGTCTTTCGTAAACGCAAGCTCACGAGTATCGTAGTATTCCAGTGCTTCTGTCTCGAGTACGTTTCCGAACTTTTCAGAATCACTGTCAAAAAGCCGATCAAGTGTTGGTGTATCAAACGGAAATACTTCGGTAACAATAGATTCAAACTGTTCACTTAAAAGTTTTGGCGATGTTGCAAGCGCAGCAGCTTCTTCCTTAATGAACATTGTTATGCGCTTTTTGATATCAGCGTTTAAGAGTATCTCGCGGCGCATTGCATACGTTGCACGGCGATGTCGGTTCATGACGTCGTCGTACTTTACGACATTTTTTCGTGCATCAAAGTTATAGCCTTCTACCTTTTTCTGTGCACCTTCTAAGCTCTTACTAATAACCCTGTTTTCAATTGGCATGTCTTCCTCGACGCCCAGTCGATCCATAATTGCAGCAATACGATCACCACCGAAAATACGCATGAGATCATCTTCTGTACTGACAAAGAATTGTGTCGCACCTGGGTCACCTTGACGTCCAGCACGTCCACGAAGCTGGTTATCAACGCGCCGTGATTCGTTTCGTTCGGTACCGAGAACAAACAGACCACCAAGTTCTTTGATACCCTTGCCGAGTACAATGTCGGTACCACGACCAGCGATGTTCGTCGCAAGTGTTACCGCACCTTTTTCACCTGCCTTTGAAACAATGTTTGCTTCACGCTCGTTGTTCTTTGCATTGAGCACTTGGTGTGGGATGCCCGCTTTATCAAGCATATTACCCAAAATTTCGTTCTTTTCAATTGAGTTCGTGCCAATCAAAACTGGCTGACCTTTCGCGTGCAGTGCAGATACTTCCTGGATGATTGCTTTAAACTTGCCAGATTCAGTACGGTAAATGCGGTCAGTACGGTCATCACGAACGATTGGTTTGTTAGACGGTATTTCGACAACGTCTAATTTGTAAATTTGATGGAACTCTTCACTTTCAGTAAGAGCTGTACCGGTCATACCCGCAAGCTTTTCATACAATCTGAAATAGTTCTGGAAACTAATTGTCGCAAGAGTCATAGATTCTTCTTGCACCTCGACACCTTCTTTGGCTTCAATAGCCTGGTGAAGCCCTTCGTTGTAGCGACGCCCTTTGAGAAGTCGTCCGGTAAACTCGTCGACGATTACGACTTCGCCGTCGCTCGTAACAACGTAATCTTTATCGCGCTTGAACAGTGCTTGCGCCTTCAGTGATTGGTCAAGGTGATAAATAGTTCGAATATTCTCCGCACCGTACAAGTTATCAATTCCAAGTAGTTTTTCTATCTGGTCTATACCTGCATCCGTTAAAACGGTTGATTTACGTTTCTCATCGACTTCGTAGTGTTCATCTTTTTTAAGATTACGTACAACTTTTGAGAACTGTGCGTATGAGCTACCACTTGTAACCGACGGCGCAGAAATGATAAGTGGCGTCCTTGCTTCGTCAATGAGAATAGAGTCGACTTCGTCAACAATTGCGTAGTGAGGTTCTCGCTGGCGCAACTGATCGACTTCCCGAACCATATTATCGCGCAAGTAATCAAACCCAAACTCGTTGTTTGTGCCATAGGTAATATCGGCTTTGTACGCTTCTTGTCTTGTGCATGGCTTGAGGTTTCTAAACCGTGGATCTTCATGTTCTTCATTCGTAAACGATGCATCATATATATACGACTGATCAGCAACAATAACTGCAGTACTGAGGCCGAGATAGGTGTACACCTGAGCCATCCAACCGGCGTCACGTTGCGCAAGGTAGTCGTTTACGGTAACAAGATGTGCACCTTTACCGGTTAAGCCATTGAGGTACATCGGTGCGGTCGCAACAAGCGTTTTACCTTCACCAGTTTTCATCTCTGCAACATTTCCTTCGTGGAGCACCATACCACCGATAAGCTGGACATCGAAATGTCGCATTTTCAATACTCTCCACGCAGCTTCACGGACAACTGCAAAAGCATCCGGCAAAATCTTATCAAGTGACTCTGTTTCAAGACGTGTTTTAAGCACGTTCGTTTGATCTTTTAGCTTCGCGTCCGTCATGCTCTTGTACGTTTCTTCAAGATCGTTAATCTCTCTCACGCGCTTCCGCATACGCTTAATCGTCTTAACCTGTGGATCCCCGAGGACGCGTTTGAATACTTTCTTCACTGTAATGTTACTCCCTGTCTCTAGTTGGCTGTTATTGGCAGTGTTAGCGACTATTGTACCGCACCTCGGTAGGATAATGCTACCGCGTTTCAACAGATTGTGGACAAGAACTGTACTTTATACTGACTCTGGTGAATCGGTACGGCGGCGCATACGTGCAAGGACACGCTTATGAATCGCCTGCTTTCCATGAGTTTCATTGTATTTCTTAAGCAGGTTCTTGAGCTTAGCTTCAACTATATCAACTGCCGCAAACATGTTTATCGTTGTCTCTTTTACCGTAATAGTTTCACCTGGGAGCTTTACAACAACCTCACAGGTATTTTGCTTTTTAGATTTGACCTTAGATTCTTTAAGATATACCTCCGCGTGAGCTGATTCTCGTGCATGGCGAGATAAGAACCTGTCGAGCCGTCCAATTTTTCGATCAACATATTTTTTAATATCGTCACCAAGTTCGGTATGCACGCCGTTGAGTGTTGTTTTAAGCATTAAATGTTTTCCCTCCCATTCATATAGATTTTAAGTACTTCAGGAACTTGAATACTACCATCTTCCTGCTGATAGTTCTCTAAGATAGCTATCAAAACGCGGGTTGTTACTGCGGTAGCGTCATTTGTATGTGCGACGACTTTTTTACCTACTTCATCTACAATTTTAGTTCCA